>CAZAYE010000551.1:0-3482 GCA_964489255.1 uncultured Enterobacteriaceae bacterium | reverse complement strand
CGTGGGTGGTGCCGTAGAGCTGCATATGCCGCTGCGCCATCCAGGCGTAATGTTGCGGCGGAGCCGCTACGCCGAACGGGGCATAGTAGTCCCGGATGGTCTCGGCCGCCTGCAGGCCCGTACCGGGATCAGCCGTCACGTGCCGCGCCTTACGGCCGGAATAGAAACGACTGCACAGCGGAATCAGGGCATAGTGGGCAATGCCACTGGCGAGCGCCACGGCGGCGGCCTCGAGCGCGGACACGCACATCGCCCCGCCCATTTCCTGCAGGGAGGTTGTGTAGTGCAGGTCTTGGAGCCCCAGGTTGGCGCTAAAATCGCCGGCGGTCCCGCCACTGCCCGCCCCTGCGGGCAGAATCACCGCGTCGATGGCTGCAGGCGTGATCCCGGCATCGTCGATGGCGCCTATCGACGCTGCCAAGGCGAGTTCGAGCGCGCTCTTGGGCGTGCCGCGGGTGTAGGCCGTTTCGCCAATGCCGACGATGCACGTGCGGTCCCTCAGATCAGTCAGCTCAGGCATAGTCATTGCCTCCTGCAAGGCCGCGACTCTGCCGACGGCAGTGCCGCCGCAGACTCGGAGTTCGACCTCGCGACTCAATCGAAACACACAATATTGGCACCCTCGGCGTAGTGCCGTGTCCAGCTTAAAAATGTGTGCTGAATTCGACCTTGGGTGCCACGGGCAGCTGGCCTGCCCGTGCCCCACGCCCAGGCTGCCGCTCCATTTTCGAGGCGAATGATTTTCGGCGCCTTCTCGCGTAAGTGCGAGGGCAGCCGCCGCTCCCACAGGTCTGGCGTTTCCTGCACGTGATCATCCGCCGAGATGATTTTGTCAACGTTCATAGGATGCTCCTCTTACGGATCAAGGAGGTCATGTTAAATGGTGTGTACATAGAAGCAAGTAGCGATGCTCTTGGGGGATGATTGTCTGTTTTTCATTTCTTCATTGCTTCATTTTCCCATTGGGTCATTTTTCTCACCGGCTCAATGATTCAATCCCTTCGGGTGCTAGGTGCTGGGTGTTAGGGTTTTCGGACTCCGGACTGCAAGACTAATTTTCCCTTAAGCCGATACAGCTCTGCTTCGTAGAAGCGTTCGCCGTTCTTTTCAACAAACTCCAAGGCTTGGGCTAACATGGACAATCCGACCTCAGGTTGCCCCAGTGCCCCCGCAAGAGGAATGAGGCCGAGCCAACGCCGACGGGTCGGCGGATCGAGAAAGGCGAGACATGTCCTCAGAGTGGTGAGCATCAATTGGTCGTTCCGCTGCGGAGATAATCGCGCGCATTGCGGAGCCAGACGTAGCTATCGTAGTCGCCAAGATAGACGTATTCTTTTCCATCCTCTCCTTGATAGCGGAGTCGAGATTTGAGCTGCTGTGCGGCTTGCGCGGCCTCCGTCTCGAACTGTTAGCGGTTCTGTGCGATCCACTCATCGACGCGTTGTTGTATGGCGTCTTGTCGATGGGAAGTCGGCGGCGTGGGTTCCCGCTCTTGGGCCAGGCGTTCGCCGACCCTGCGGCGAACAATCTCCTCGGCCCAGCTATCTGCGACCGGCAGAGAAAGCGGCAAGAGCCGAATCCAGCACACGAGTCCGAGACAGAGCACCAGGAGAAGCCCGCTCACACGCGTGTCTCTGTTCTTGTCTGGAGCAAACGGCGATACGGTGGTGGGCATGCCAGCGACCGTGCGAGTCCTATGACCTTCACCACTTCCCTAGCCCCAAAGGGCCCACCGGGCATCCCGCAGTGCACCCTGGCGAACAGCGGCGCCAATGCCTCAATTGGCGCCGATAGGGGATGACGATCCCGCTACTGCCACACGCGCCGCGCGATGCCAGCGACCAGGCGCAGCTTGGCCTCCTGGACGGCTTCCGGGATCGGGTTGCCCTCCCACACCGTGCCAAAGCCGCACTGCGTCGAGAGCCCAAGCTGCTCGCGCGGAAAATAGCGACTCG
Source organism: uncultured Enterobacteriaceae bacterium (assembly GCA_964489255.1). GTDB lineage: Bacteria > Desulfobacterota > Binatia > Bin18 > Bin18 > CAZAYE01. The sequence continues at coordinate 1,527 of CAZAYE010000551.1, read as the reverse complement.
CTTCCTCGATCCGCTTCACAATGGCGTCGACCGGCTCAAGTGCCGTGCGCTTGGTGGAGATCAGCCCCAGGATAACATCTTTGTCTGAGGGAATGTTTCGTAGAGGCTCGAACGAGCCCGATCGCCAGTCGTCGTACTCCAGGAGTAGGCTCGCGAAGTTGCCCGCCCGCTTGAAGACCTGCTGCGCGATCGGCTCGTAGCCGCCCTCGCCGACGTAATAGCCCTTGTTATTGCCGCGACAGACATGAAGCGCGAACGTCACACCCGCCACATCCGTCACCGAGTTAAGGATGTCGATCCCTTCGGTTAACAGCCGGTCAGGGTCCATGCTACGGTCGGCGAAGTCCTGGCGCCGGCGCTCGGGGTCGCACAGCATCCCGAGTTCGGGGGCGTCGATCTGGATATACTCGCAGCCCAGCAGCGCCAGCTCCTGCGCTTCCTGCCGGACAATGGCAGCGGCGTCCGCAAACAGCCCAAAGGGGTCTGGATAGGCGGCGCGCGAAAACTCGGGCGACCAGCGCAGCGTCATCATGAGAGGACTCGGCAGCGTAACCTTGAGCGGTTTGGTCGCCCGCCTGCGGGCATAGGCAAATTCCTCGGTGGTGAGCGAACGCTGGCGCTGAATCTTCTCGACCACGGCGTACTGCACCTGGATCTCAGTCTCTTGCGCCTTCTCCCCCTGCTCATGCGGCCGCCGCCACACCCGCGTGAACGCCGGAATCGATTTGACGCCCGTAATCACATCGGTCAGCGGTGCGATGAAGTGCGTGCGCCGCATCTCCCCGTCGGTTACGACATCCACCCCACTCCGCTCCTGCAGCGCGATCATCTCGTCCACTGCGCGGTCCTCGCTCTGTTTAAACTCCCGCGTGCTAAGCTGTCCCGCCTCCCATTGCTTGCGGGCGTCCTTCAGGTACTGCGGGCGCAGCAGCGACCCGATCACTTCAGCATGATACATGTTGACCATCTTTGCTACACCTCTTCCCATTGGAATGAACGGAACTTAGCGATCTTCTTTGCGACTTCACAAAACGTCCAGGGCAATTTATCAACATGATAAACTGATAGAAGGCAAGACTTGTCCTTTGTTCCCCTTCTTCCAGCCTGGTCTACCCCCACACCTCGCGGGCGACGTCAACCACCAGCTGCAGCTTGGCCCGCTGCTGCTCAACCGTTAATTTGTTGCCCGGTGCCGTGCTCGCGAACCCACATTGTGGGCTCAGCGCCAGCTGGTCGAGGTCGATATACTTTGCTGCCTCGTCGATCCGGCGTGTGAGCGCGCCTTTCGACTCTAACTGTGACAGCTTGCTCGACACCAGGCCAAGCACGACCGACTTATGCTTGGGGACGAAGCGCAGCGGCTCGAACGTGCCCGCCCGCGGCGTGTCGTATTCGAGGAAGTAGGAATCGACGTTGATTTCGTTGAACAACATCTCTGCGACCGGATCGTAGCCACCCTCAGAGATCCACCCGCTCTGGTTCTGTCTCTTATACACATCTCCGAGCCCACGAGACTAGGCATGATCT
>CAZAYE010000550.1:0-3488 GCA_964489255.1 uncultured Enterobacteriaceae bacterium | reverse complement strand
GTACGAGGGATGCCGCCTAATCAAACCCGCGGCACCGTATTGCCGCCCGCTTGCGGTTTGGGGTGAACACGAAAGGAGTCGGTTTAGGCGGCAAACAGCGAGCTTCAGCGGTCGGCAAACCGAAGGAAATCATACGGGGAGAAAAAATGAGCGGTGCCACAAATGAGGCTGGCGCTCCTGAAACCAGGATTGCGGTTCACATGGAACTTGTCCTGACGCCCCGGGGCAATGGCCTCGACCCCGGTACTTGGACCCGTGGTCACCGCTCGAATGAAGCTTACTCCTTAGCTTGTTCGCGTCAACTCTGGGAAACTGGGCAGAAGGAATCGGTAGTCACTGAGCTACTGAATCAAGGGCTCAATGGGTCAGTGGGCTAAGAGGCTGCGCAGAATTGCCAAATTCTCGCGATCCTCGTGACAGTCGTCGCTCTTGGGCGTCTCCAGACACATCGGCAGGCCCCAGAAACGGCGATCGTTGAGTAGAAGATGAAAAGCCTTTACGCCAAGGAATCCTTTCCCGATGTGCTCGTGTCGGTCTACGCGGCAGCCCAAGTCTTTTTTGGCATCGTTGAGATGAAACGCGACCAGTAGATTTAGGCCGATCGTCTCATCAAACTCAGCAAAGGTGCGCTCGTAACCATCTTTTGCGCGCAGATCATACCCAGCCGCAAAAGCGTGCTGGGTATCAAAACAGACTCGCAACCGCTCGGGTGCTTTGGTCGCGTCGATGATCTGCCGGATCTGTTGGAAGCGATAGCCAAGGTTTGATCCCTGGCCGGCAGTGATCTCAATGGCAAGCTTGGTTGTATAAGCGGGGCAGGCTTTGTGCATCTCATCGATTGACTTGGCGATGGTTTTAATACCGGCAGCTTCACCGGCGCCCACATGGGCGCCAGGATGAGCGATGAGATAGGCAACCCCCAAGGCTTCGCACCGTTCCATCTCATCAATGAGCCCATTGACCGATTTCTTACGAAGAGTTTCGTCAGGCGCAGCAAAGTTGTAGAGATAGGAGTCGTGCGCCACCACCGTGGTTAAGCCGGTCGTGTGTTTGGCGGTGTGAAAGTTCGCGATCTCCTCTTTGCTGAGAGGCTTACTCGCCCATTGACGAGAGGATTTGGTGAAGATCTGCACCGTGTCGCAGCCAACCTCTTTGCCCAGGAAGAGAGCTTTCTCCACTCCACCGGCAATCGACATGTGGGCGCCGAGGAGTGGTCCTCGCTGCGCTGAGGTTTTTTTGGCCATTCGTTTCCTTAGAGGATTTACACGACTCAGTCGCGCGCCATGCTTGCTACCAGCCCTTACTTGTCCGGTTGTATCTGCGACCCACCGCCGGTGCCTTCTTGTACGGCGGTGACCAGAAACCGTCTTTCCTTGGTATCGAGGCGGCCTTCGATAGTGAGGACCTTGCCGGCAATCTCCGGTTTCCGCAACCGGCCAATCAAGTCCTCAGGTCCATAAAAGCGCACTTGCTGAAGCTGGACAGCTTGCTCCTTCGCTTGCTCCTGATTCCTGGCCGTCAGTTCCTTGATCTCGCCCAACCTCAGGAGCCAGGGGGTGCCCTCCACGTAGATACTGACGGTGACAATATCTTCACGGTTCTGTTCGTTGGGTGGGAGCAGCATTCCACTAAAACGCACATTAAAGGGGGCTTGAGGATAAGTCCCTTGGGCGCTCGCTGTACCGACCCAGCAAACCACCATGAGTAGTACAATCGCTCCTACCTGTTTCATACCCATACCTCCTGACCACACCTTTCCTCTTTTTTGAGGCGCATCCTTATTTACTGCGAAACGAGAGCCTTTGCAACGAAAGAGGAAAACTACGACCGAACAAACATTAACCGTAGCAGCGTCGTTGGGGCTGTTGGGGTGGCTTCGTCGGGAGCGCTGACTGATCCAAGTTTACTTAATTCCTGGCGCAGCGAAGGCAGCTTCTGTGTAGGAAGAGAGAAGACCAGGAGGGTCTCGCTTTCTTTCACGAGCACAGCCTCAGCGATCTGACCGACCAATGCCTTTGCCTGTTGATGCAAAGTCGTGGGATCACTGCCAGCGACTCGCCACGTGAGTGACTCGATCACGCTAGAGCTTCCCTCAGGGAAAGCTGAGGCTGGGGCCGGAGACTCCTCGGTCCGAGCTGCGTGAGAGGTTATCAAGAGAGCGAGAACAAGTCCGAGCAAGAAAACAACGGTGATGGATTTGTGTTGCTTCTTCCGCATTTTTTTGTTCTTTTCTCCGCGTTTGACTCTAGCAGAGAAACCGACTACAGGACAATGAGCGAACAGCGCTAGTTGACGGCCTCAGGAGGCAGGTGTTTGATAGTTAGAGCATCGTTACACCAACAGACTGAGGAAAACAGTATGGATACCGCGGCTCACCATGACGACACTCAGGTCTTCATTAACACTCAAGTCTTCGATGATGGTCCCCCTCTCATCGTCTATCTGCGGCCGGTGCTCGAATTGACTGACGATCAGTTTTTTGAACTCTGTCAGATTAACCGAGACCTGCGGATTGAGCGCACTGCTCAGGGAGAGCTTGTCATTATGCCACCGACAGGATGGAAAACGAGCGAGCGCAATGCAGAGATTACGATGCAGTTGCGGATATGGGCCAAGCATGATGACACAGGTGCCGTCACAGATTCATCGGGTGGTTTCAAACTTCCTAACGGTGCGGACCGTTCGCCGGATGCTGCGTGGATTCGGCATGAGCGTCTGGCAACGTTGACTCCAGAGCAAAAAGAGAAATTCCTTCCCCTGTGTCCGGACTTTGTCATCGAGTTGCGCTCACCGACCGATAGTCTCACGCTTTTGCTCTCGAAGATGCAAGAATACCGCGAAAACGGAGCGCAGTTAGGGTGGTTGATCGATCCAATACAGCGGCGGGTGTATGTCTATCATCCTCAGAGACCAATCGAAATCTTGGAAAACCCAGAGACAATTTCAGGCGATCCTGTTCTTCCGGGCTTTACTCTGGACCTACGTGAAATTTGGTAATGAGGAAGAAACAATATGGCCTCTCCAGCTGGCTTTATCGGCCTCGGCAACATGGGCTTGCCGATGGCGCAAAACCTGCTTAAGGCAGGCTATCCTCTTCGTGTCTTTAACCGGACGAAGGCACGCGCTGATGGATTACTCGCGCAAGGCGTAACTTGGGCCCCCTCACCGCGCGCTGTGGCCGAACAGACAGAGATTGTTATCAGCGTGTTAGCTGACGACGCAGCCCTTCAAGAGGTCGCTTTAGGAACTCAAGGAATTCTCGCAGGGCTCACCAAAGATGCTGTTCACGTTGACATGAGTACCGTGTCGCCGGATACCTCGAAGGACTTAGCTCAACGCTACTCCGAGCGCGGAGGGCATTTCCTCACTGCGCCAGTTTTTGGCCGACCCGAAGCTGCTGCCGCCGCCAAGCTATGGATTTGCCCTGCAGGTCCAAGCGAGGCGATCGAACGCTGCCGACCACTGTTCAACGCGATGGGGCAAGGAGT
>CAZAYE010000549.1:0-3490 GCA_964489255.1 uncultured Enterobacteriaceae bacterium | reverse complement strand
TCCTAAGTCCTTCGGCTCGCAGGTTCCTACTACGGTATTGATGGCCGGCATACTACTCCTTTCGTAGAAGCTTTCAGCAAAAGTAGCAAATTACGATAGGTATTCTCTCCGCTATCCCAGGTACTGCAGGAAGTATAGACTCTTTTCCCGCGGGTTTGCTAACTCTTCGTGATTGCTGGTGAACCCGCGTCTTTCTGAACAAGAATCACCATTTCTCTCATCTCTCTATTTCTCATCTTTTCTCTTGTTTGTCCATCAGAGTCCCATCAATTTTCACAACAGGCACGAGAAGTGACACGGGCTAGCGGTAGACGCGAAAACAGATACTGCGCAAGAGACGCAAAAAGAGGTGGCTCCCGCGCAATTCCATCGAGATCCTGGCCTGCCTCATCGGGCGTCAAGGCGAAATCGAAGCTATCCCTACCGGCTGCTGGACGCTGCACTTTGCCGGCCGGCATATGAATGCACGGCTCAGCCACCATGCATCCGCGCTCGAGCTTGAAAATCCCTCTGCCTGCTTCGTGCCACACAGGGAGGGAAGATTAAAGTGACGCGGCTTCCTGCCGTTCTCTCTTGATGGTGCCACAGCAGCAGCCGGCTTTGCCTAAAAAAATCGCTTACTTAGCGCACTTTTTGAGCAGAATTCCCATCTGCCCAAAAAGTCGGCTCGGCGACATTACTCTATATGGCTCACCTGTGACCCCGATCTGACGAGAAAGGCATGGTTCTTGCTCAAGGAAATAACTGTGGGAGCCTCGCAATGGAGTACGATCCTCCTCTTGATGCGGGCATCAGGCGCTATGTGGAGATCCTGAACAGGGCGGGCATCGAGACCTTTGAGTCCTGTCAGGGGGGACCAGGGCATGCCTACCCCGAGCCGACCGTGCGATTCCGTGGGGGACAGGCAGACGGCTTTCGTGCCTTCGCCGTCGCTTGTCAGCATCGGTTCCCGATTGCGGCGCTGCGGCGCACGTGGGTAATCATTGATGGGGAGCCCACTGGCCCCTACTGGGAAATGACGTTCACCGTGCTAGAGCAGGCTAGCGTCCCTGAGCATTGAGCCGTTGACATTCTTTACAGAGCGGCTTTCCTCCGCTGCCCTGGCGAAGGGTTCCCTTCTCGATGTTCTTGCCTGTAGTGCAGTTGGTATTGTCATGATGCACGTTTTGCTTAAGGGAGTACCACGGGTTCGTCCTCGGCATAGCCCATTCCTCTGTGAGTTCTGCATACTGAGCCCCCTTGAAAGTAGCAAACTGAGAATTGTACGCAAATCCCTACAGTCGTGTAGGGCAGTACCTGTAGCGTGAGAGAAAAAGCACCACAGTTTTTTCCTCACGAGCTCGTCCTCTACGCTAAATCGAAACACATAACATTGGTATACTGCACGCGGGCACAACCTGCGCGTTTGTGCGCGGGCATGAAGTGCCCGCGCTACAGAGCTGCGCCGGATAAAATCCGGCTTCAAAGCCCCGTTTACGGGGCGCTGTGGCTGTAGCACGGCGACTTCATCGCCCTGCGAGGGCGGGTTCAGTAAAAACGCAATCTATGACCGCGCGGAGTATAGTGAGTGTGGCAGCCTGTTACAGCAAGAACGATGAGAGTCAGACAATCCCGAAGGTAGCGAATTCGACTTACAGGTACTGCAAGAAGTATAGATTGTTGCCGTCGGGATCTTTGAGTCCCACCAGGCGTGCACCCCAGTCTTGGTCCGCTGGTTCGCCGAGAAACTCGACTCCTTTAGCCTTTAGCTCGGCGTACGTCTGATTGACGTCCTCAACGAGAAAACTGATGTGATCAATCCCAGGCGGATTCTGGGCCAAGGTCGGCTCACGGTTTACTGCCGGGGGATTGGCCTGTTTGGTCTGAAAGAGGAAGAGGACGGCACTGCCGGCGTTCATCGTACAGCCTTTGACATCCGCCTCGTAATCGTACCCCTTGGTAAATCCGAGTTTCTCATAAAAGGCGACAGCACGCGCCAGGTTTTTTACCGCCACGCCAACGTTGTCAATACCTTTGAGCATAACGAGTCCTCCTTTCGTAAGCGTTCAGCAGTCAGCCATCAGCACTCAGCAAAACTCCTGGAGGAGCACACAGCGTGCGTCCTGCCCTTTCTGCCAGAGATCAGTGTATCATTTCTCTCCACGTTTTCCGCATGATCTGTCCTGCCTCGTGGATGTCAGTTTGAGAGATACCGTAATGCGTCACCGCACGGAAGCGGCCACCTCCGATATCACCGATCCTCACTCCCTCGCGGGCCAACACCTGCGCGAAGGAAGACCCTTCAGGCGGTCGCTTTTCTGGACCGAAAATCACGATATTGGTCTGCACGGTATCAAGATCAAGCTGTATTCCTGGCAACTCGGCTAATCCCTCAGCCAGAATACGAGCCGTTTGATGATCCTCAGCCAGCCGCTCCACCATTTCGGTCAGTGCCACAATCCCTGCCGCGGCAATGATACCAGCCTGACGCATGCCACCACCTACCATCTTGCGGGCACGCCTGGCTCTGGCAATGAAATCCCGACTGCCACACACCAGCGAACCCACCGGAGCAGACAGCCCTTTGGACAGGCAGAACTGCACCGAATCAGCGAAGCGGGTTAATTCGCACACCGCACAGTCTAACGCGACAGCGGCATTAAAAATGCGTGAGCCATCGAGATGCACGGGGATGCCCGCGTCGTCAGCTATTGCGCGTACAGCGCGTAAATACTCCGGCCGCAAAATCGTCCCGCCGCAGCGGTTATGCGTATTCTCCAGACAGATCACGCCAGGCGGAGCGTAGTGCACATTGGTTGCTGCCGGGCGGATGGCATTTTGCAGGGCGGTCAGGTCCACTTCGCCAGAACGACCGGTAGGGACGGGATGAAAGACAATACCCCCCAAGGCCGATGCCCCACCGGCTTCGAAATGGAAGATGTGTGCTTGATCTCCTAGAATTGCTTCGTCTCCTCTCCGGCAGTGAGACAACAACGAAACCAGATTCCCCATCGTGCCACTGACAACCAGCACTGCGGCCTCTTTGCCGATCATCTCGGCCGCCAGCGCTTCCAGACGATTGACGGTCGGATCCTCACCCATCACATCATCCCCCAACTCGGCGCGGTACATTGCCTCGCGCATCGCCGGGCTGGGCAGAGTCACGGTGTCACTGCGTAGATCAATCATAGGGATGTTCCCTCACCCTGGCCCTCTCCCAGAGGGAGAGGGAAATCTGGCTACTGACAACTGGCAACTTTCTCACCTTCCCCGCAGCCGCTCCGTCTCACGTCGCTCGCGTTTCGTAGGCCGGCCTAAGCCGGGCAGACGCAACGGAGGCGGGGCAAAGAACGGGCGCTCCTCGCGTGGCGGCGGAGGCGGCGAGTGATCTTCGTACAACAACCGCGCCTCAGAGGCCGGACCACGTCGTTCGGCAAGTCCGATGACAGTAACCTCCTTCGGTCCACTTGGATGCGTGAAGGAAAGTTTATCGTTCACCCGCACGAGCTTA
>CAZAYE010000548.1:0-3492 GCA_964489255.1 uncultured Enterobacteriaceae bacterium | reverse complement strand
ATGAGGGGAAAGGGCGTCACGCGTGAGTTGGCGAAAGTCAACTTCCTGCTCTGCCCAGAAACGGACAGTGTACAAAGCCGCCAGAAGTTTCTGGCGGACCTCATACGCCTCAATAGCTTCCCCGTTGCCCTGTAACGGTGGGGCATAGGCTCGCGTTTCAGCCAGAAAGGTGGCGGTTTCTCTCGGCACCTGTTCGCTCACCGTCTTGCCCACAGCCAGGTCAGCACGCACTGCGGTCGCCGATAGGTCGGTGACCGATGCTGGGAGTGAGCAGAAACGGACGTAAGGGCGGAAACGGCGATTCTCTGGCCGGTCAAGGAGCCGGGTGAATTCTTCTTGGGCCATGTCTCCGCGGTTCGCCACAATGAGTAAGGCCAGGGCAAAAAGTTGGTGGAGGGCTGCGTCGCGGTCTTGATAGTAACGAGGGTCAAAGATCTGCAGGAGCTTATCCATCCCCACGACAAAATTGAGCTCCCCCTGAGTTCCTCCTAGGGAACGAAACGCTTGCGCTTGCTCGAAGTAGAGACCGCAATTCACCAGAGCTACGCCGTAGTGAGCATGCTGTTGGGCATAGAGAGAGAGGAGCAACAGCCGGTCTTCCAGCCCCATGCCAGTTACGCGCTCTTTATCGACTGTCACTTTGGCCAGAGTAAAAAATATGCGGTCCAGTTGGTAGGCTTCACGTGCCCGTTCGGCCAGTTCGGTATGGGCTAAGGTGAGAGGATTGAAAGAACCACACAGGACTCCGACTCGCCGTAGTGGCGGAATAGTCTCTGGGTAGAGGAGACGAGCAGTAGGCGGTGCAGCAAGATCGAGGACTTCCAGTGCTTCGCGCAGGGCAAAGAGCCGTGTGAGATTGTAGACTCCCTGATTCATATCACTAGGGTGCTGAAAAATTCACCCTTCGACAAGCCATCTTGAGCGAAGCTGAAGAAAGCGGGTGGCAATCGCCTTAGTACAACGCAGCATTGACGCGCTTGATGGCCCGTCCATCCTCGCTTGTCGTGCTCGTAGGCACGGCGTTGGTTTTGAGCTGGCTCTCGACTGTCGCTGGGCTTGCGGTGACATGCGAGGAAAGATAGAGCGCCCCTGTCCCAGCCACGTGTGGTGAGGCCATCGACGTGCCTGACAACGTACGTGTTCCGCCACCTGGCCATGTTGACGGGATGCTCACACCGGGGGCCCAGAGGTCCACACACGGACCGAAATTGCTCCACGAGGGTTCCTGGTTGCTGCTGTTGAGGGCAGCGGTTGTCATGACGCCATTGTACGTACCCACCCGAGCTGGCGACTGGCTACAGGCATCGATCCCATCGTTACCGGCTGCGATCGCGTAGAAGACGCCGCTATTGACCGATCTTTTCACTGCATTGTCCAATGTCAGGCTGGCGCCACCACCAAGGCTCAGGTTGGCAACGGCCGGTTTCTTGGCGTTAGCCGTTACCCAGTCTATCCCTTTGATAACGCGTGACGTCCATCCACTGCCATTGCAACCAAGCACCTTCACTCCAGTCACTGGTGCTCCAGGGACGACACCGACTACAGCAATTGAATTGTCCCTAGCTGCTATCGTGCCGGCGACATGCGTGCCATGGCCATTGCAATCGGTATTGTTTCCATCACCGGTGAAGTTCACATGGGCTGCGCGGTTCAGATCGGAGTGCGACGCAATGCCAGTGTCGATGACGTACACGTTAACGTTACTGACAGCGCCAGAGCCGTTACCAGCCCTCGTCGAGCTAATATCTGCATCAATCCGATTAATGCCCCAGGGCAGGGTCTGCGCGATAACGGTCATGATGCTGTCGGGCTCCACGTAAGCAACCCGAGGGTCCTGCTCGAGCGCGTCGATCTGCCGCGCCGTCAGCTGGGCAGAAAATCCACGCACGACTATGCTGTAGACATGCTCCGCCTGGAACCCGTAGATCGCCTCGATCGCCTGCACGGTTCCCACCACCCCACGGTCGAGGTAATTCCAGAACTCGGGGCTGGCGCGGACACGGTCATCGGCGCGATAGTGTCCACGGAAGCTCTGGAAGGGAATATCCTCGCTAAAAACCACAATTACTGGGAAGGTGGCAGCAGGTTGCTGCGCCAACCCAATGGTGGAGAACGGCGTAGCAGCCACGCAGAGAACGAATGTGAAAAGTAAGCGTCCCATGACAATACTGCTTCCTTGAGATAGTCGGTCTGACACCGCACCAGTTATATAGTTGAGTACCCTGGATCCATCTAGCCGCCTTTTCTCTTCTCTCGGGGGTAGCAGACCTTATTTCACTGTATCGGCAGAGATCAGGAGAATAATAAACAAAAAGAGGAGGAACGCGCACTTCCTCTAGACTCGCGTGCTAGCATATAATTGCACGCTTGCAGAGAGCAACCGGGAGGACGCATGGCGGAAGTGAGGAGTTTTGGTCAGGTCAAAATCATTCTTGGTAAGAAAGAGGGGTGTTTGAGTAAGGAGTGAGCCATGTCTTGGGCAACCGTCCTCTATATTGGCATGCTAGTACTGCTAGGTGTGGGCTTAGAAGGGATTCGTCGTATTGGCAATACCCTGACCCCTCCCCGCCATATTGCCGGAACGTGGCGTATAACAGTCTCTTCTTCCTCCTCCTGCCCCTTTTTGGAGTTTCGCGAGGCAGAGGAGGCAAAGCTGGAGGTGGAACAGTCTGGCCGCTACCTTACGCTAAATTTTTCTGATGTCCATCGTACGCAATTGCGTGCTCGCTTTGACGACGGAGAGGTGCAGGGGGGTGGTCTGAGTACCGTCCCGTGCGCAATGGGCGCCTGGGTGCACGTCAGCGGACGCCTGGCGGGTGACCACCTAGAAATCGTCCTCACCCGTGCCCAGGAAGCATCCGAACCGGCTGGCCCCGCGCTCATCCTCAGTGTGACCCGACCATCTCACCCGGACTCACATCCTTCTGTTTCCCCCTGACCGCTTCGAGGGCTGTTACACAGGAGTTCCCTATGTCACTGGAAAAAGTACTCCTGTTCCTTACGATAGAAGTTGCCCTCATCATTGCTGCCTCGCGGCTGTTGGGTATAGCCTTTCGCCGCCTCCAGCAGCCGCAAGTCGTCGGTGAGATCGTCGCTGGGATTCTTCTCGGTCCTTCTTTTCTCGGATGGGTAGCGCCCGAGACGGCGGTGAGTCTCTTCCCGCCAGCAGTGCTCCCCTCTCTCAGAATGCTCAGCGAATACGGAGTGCTCTTTTTTATGTTCCTGGTGGGATTAGAGTTGGATCCCGCCCTCCTGCGTGGACGTGGACAGGCTGCCGTTGTCATCTCGCACGTCAGCATCATCGCCCCTTTCTTTCTGGGCGCCCTTCTGGCCCTGTTTCTCTACCCCCGTCTCTCTTCCGATGCCGTACTGTTCACTAGTTTTGCCCTGTTTCTTGGCGCTGCTATGTCCATCACGGCGTTCCCGGTCCTCGCTCGCATTCTCATCGAACGCGACCTGCTCAAAACCAAGGTCGGCGCGGTGACCCTGACC
>CAZAYE010000547.1:0-3494 GCA_964489255.1 uncultured Enterobacteriaceae bacterium | reverse complement strand
ATTACACCTGATCAAACAACGTATGGATCAGGGCAAACTCAATAAAGCCCGGCGAGGCGACTTACGCTTTAGCCTGCCGATTGGCTCCGTGTGGGACGCGTCGGGCGACATCGCCTTTGATCCCGATGAGCAAGTGCAACAGGTGGTACGCCTGATGTTTCGCAAGTTTGACGACCTCGGCACGCTGCATGCCTTGGTACGCTATTTTGCCAAGCCTGACATCAAGGTCGGGATGCGCCTGCGCGAAGGGCCAGCTAAAGGGATGCTGGAGTGGCGCGTGGCCAAGCGCACGACGTTGCAAGCCTTGCTCAAAAACCCGATGTATGCAGGGGCCTATGCCTATGGGCGGCGCCAAGTCGACGGGCGCCGCAAACAGCCGGGACGCCCCAATAGCGGACGCGTGGAGCAGGCGCCTCAGCGGTATCATGTCTTGATCAAAGACTATGTTCCTGCCTATATCTCGTGGGAACACTATGAACGCAATGTCGCCCGCTTAGCCGCTCAGCGCGCCCATGCCGACACCCTTGGCGCGGTTCGTCGGGGGCCGGCTTTGTTGAGCGGATTAGTGGTCTGCGGCAAATGCGGCCTGCGTTTACACGTGCACTACAGCGGTCCAGGGGCCGTGCATAGCTATGTGTGGGCCCATTCGGTGATCGACTATGGCGGCGCGTATTGCCAGTATATGGCTGGCGAGCCGATCGATACGTTCGTGACACAGTGGGCGCTCAAGGCGCTTGAACCAGCTGCCTTGACGTTGTCGCTGGAAGCCACGGCACGCCTGGAGCAAGAGCGACAAGAATTCGACCGGCTTTGGCAACAGCGCTTAGAGCGAGCCGTGTACGAAAGCGAGCGCGCCGCGCGGCATTATCGCTTGGTCGAACCCGAGCATCGCCTGGTGGCTCGGCAACTGGCGAAGGACTGGGAAAATAAACTTGCTGCCCAGCGTCAAGTGCAAGAGGATTACGAGCGTTTTTTGCAAACCCAGTCTCGTGTTCTATCGCCACAAGAGAGAGAGGCCATCACCAAGCTTGCTCAGAATATTCCAGCCCTTTGGTATGCTTCGACGACAACTGTGGCCGATCGCAAAGAGATGCTTCGTCAAATGATTGAGCGCGTGATTGTGCAGACTGAAGGGGCAAGCGAACGGCTGCACATCACGATCGAATGGGTGGGAGGCGGTACAACGGCTGGTATCACCACACGTCCCATTCGACGTACGGAACATTTAAGCGACTACCCTGAGCTGTGTGAACGCATTCGGACCTTGGCGGCAGAAGGGTGTAGTACCGTTCACATCACGGCTTGTCTGGCTCAAGAGGGGTTCCTCTCTCCCAAACAGGATCGCCCTTTAGACCGGCAGACGGTGATTGAGGTGATGCGGCGACTTGGCATTCGCCAGCCCAATCGGCGGCGGCGACCTCGGTTGAACGCGTCTGAGTGGCGTTTGTCGGAGTTAGCGAGTGCGTTGGGCCGTTCGGTGACAGCGTTACATCAGTGGCGCAAACAGGGTTGGCTCGAGGCCCGCTGGCACGCTCCAGAGAGATGCTGGGTGGTGTTGGCCGATGAGGCCGAACTGAAGCGCCTCAAAGCGCGTTGTGCGGTATCCGCCGGTCAAATCACCCACCAGATATGGCTTGATGGTCAGGCTGCTCAGCAAACGGATTCATCACGTTTGGCTACTGTTTAATTTTTACGACAGGAGATCGATCATGTCACGTCAGTGCGAAAAAAATTGTCTGGATGACTGTTTTATAGTTGACACATCGAAGCGGCGTGTAAAACCCTGGTGAGTCAGCGGCTTAAACGTTCGGGGATGCGCTGGCGAGTGCCAGGCGGACAAGCGATTTTGACGTTTCGTGCTTTGTGTCAAAGTGAGCGCTTGAACGCGCCTGGCCATTACTCGTCGCGACATACAAACAGCCGGTGACCTTGCCTCGTAAGGTGATTGCTTTGCGTAGATGCAGAGAGAAAATCTCGTCAATGTGAGAGCTACACCCATTGTCCATCACCTATGTGGACTTTCAGGCGTATGCCAAGTTGTGAACCATGTTCTGAAGAGCGTAGTGCGGGAAATCCGCATGCTACGATCTGTGGGGGAGGGCGCTGGGTAACCACGCCCTCTACCCGGCGGCCGGGTGGGTAACCACCGGCTCTACCCGGCAGGTGCGATTCGTTGGTCAGAAACCGAGCTTTCTAAAAGCCCGGGGGATTGACCCCAGCTTCTCAAAGGAGGTCTTTGAAGAACCTGAGAACTTGATGTCGGTGTCGGTAGGATTCCGACCACCCCTGGTGAGGGGCTGAGGCCTATTCCCCACGGTAGCGACTGGTCCTCAATCCGTGAAGCGGGAATGAAAGCGGATAAGCTGGAAGCCTGGCCTGGCGACGCCGCAAGCACAGAGGGACACGGGTACGAACAGGAAGGCAAGGAAACTGTCGTTAGGTTGAACCAGCGAAACAGGCTGTCACGCTGGAGCCAAAAAAAGGGCACTGGATTCCGGGCCAGTATGTCTCCACGTTCCTGGCATTCACCCCAGACGAAGCCCGGCAGAGTTTGCCCCCCTCCCTCCATCGCCAAACCGGAATCAGGAACGAAGTAACCCTGTACGGGCTCTCCGATCTGGGTCGTCCGCTTGGAGTAGGTGCCAACCGCAAGCCGTATAGGGTGGGAGGGAGTCAGAAGCCAACGCCTTTCCGTAATGGGAAGGATAGGCTGACGGACTCACGATTGATGGGAGGGTAAAGCCACCTAACAGAGTGCAAAGTCATGAGCGAGCCTTTGGCGACGTATGAATGGAAACAGATACCCTGGCGCCAGCTAGAAATATCAGTCTTCAAGCTCCAACGGCGGATTTACCGAGCCTCTCAAGCCGGAGAGTTTAGCGGCAGTCCATCGTCACTGTCACGACCGGATACATGGTGGACACAGTGAACTCTCCAAACGGTTAGGCACTCATGACAAGAGCCCAAACAATCGAGGAGCCGTGTGCGGCAAAAGGAGCATGCACGGTTCTGAAGACCAGCGGGAGGGGCGATCCTCTCGCTGAGTTCAACCGGACAGCCCACAGCGCAGGCTTTTGGGGCTATTCCTGGCGTTTTCCGCTGTGGGCCGCCGCTCACCGGCAGCGTTGGGCGACAGAGAAGAATTGTGGAAGGGAAAAGCCATCCATGGTTGCTCTAGTAAGGGTTGCTCCTGCTTTGGTTTTCTTATTGGGTCTATCTGCACAACCTTTCGGAGCAACCTCCCAAGAGAGCATTATCTTTGCGGCACGGCACTATCAACTCAAAGGGGCTAGCCATTTTCAGATGTGGCAGGGACACCCCGATGGGACCGGGAAAAGACGACTCGAGTGGCCTGCTGGGGTGCCGCTTTTTGCGCTCCCCTCGCCTGACGGGCAGCAATACGTCTACGCGGGTGGGTGGATGGGAGCCCTCCCCGTCTATTTTCAGGAGGAGCGAGCCCGCGATTTTCTGCATGGCGCGGACCCGCAGGACCC
>CAZAYE010000546.1:0-3498 GCA_964489255.1 uncultured Enterobacteriaceae bacterium | reverse complement strand
CAAGAAGCTTGAGGCGTATATGCCATCACCTCAGGTCGCGGTGACGGTTGCGGAGGTCCATAGCTTTAAAGTCTCTGTGCTGGGAGAGGTCATGTTCGCCGGCCGTCATGTGCTCCAGAGTCGAGCGACGGTCCTCGATGCGTTAGCCCTCTCCGGCGGGCTAAAGGAATTTGCCGCCCGCTCTCGTATTGTCGTCTTACGCCCAACTGGTAAGGGCATGCAGCGGATCCCCTTTGATTACAACGAAGTAGTGTCTGGGGATGGCGCACAAAATATCTTCCTGCAACCGGGAGATATCATCTTAGTTCCGTAGCGCCTCGACAGAGAACAAAACGCGGAGGAGGCAAGCACCATGCCAAGGCAAGCAAACGGTTGGGATCCTACTTTCTTGCTGGATATGCTGCGACGCCGCCGGTGGGTGGCGGTGATGTTCTTCGTGGGGGCCTTTGCCTTTACGGCGAGCTTTATTACGTTTCTTCCTAATATCTACACCGCCAGTGCGCTCATCCTCGTTGAAGGGCAACAGATTCCTGAGGATTATGTGCGCTCAACTGTGCGGATGCCGGTATACCAGCGCCTCTATGCCATCAGCCAGCAGGCGCTCAGCCGTTCCCGGCTCGAACGGCTGAGTGAAGACTTCCACCTGTATGAAGACCTCAGACGGCGCGCGCCGCTCGATGAGGTGCTCGCCGCCATCCGCAAGGCCATCAGTATCGACATTAAAGCCTCAACGCCGACTGCAGGGGCCAACTCTAGTGCCGTGGCGTTCTCGATCGGCTACAGCGGGACGGATCCACAGACGGTGATGGATGTCGCAAACACGCTCGCCTCCTTTTACACCGAGGAAAATGTGCGCATACGCAAAGAACAGGCGGACGGCACGTCGGATTTTCTCCAGGTCGAACTGCAAAAGGTCAAGAAGACTCTTGAAGAGCAGGAACATAAAGTCACCGAGTACAAGAAACAATTTCTCGGCGAACTGCCTGAACAACTCGACGCCAACCTGAAAACGCTCGAGCGCATGCAAGTCCAGCTCCAACTTCTCTCCGAGAATCTGGCGCGGACGCAGGAGCGCCGGAACGCGCTCGTCTATCAAATTAACAGTGTCGAGGCGAGCGGGGCCATGGTGACCGGCCCCGACGCCATAGGCGTACGGATTCAAGACTTGCGGCGTCAGCTTGCCGAGTTACGGACCCGCTTCCATGAGAACTACCCCGATGTGCAGCAGGCAAAACAAGAACTCGCCGCTTTAGAGGGACAACTGAAGAACCCGCCAACAGGCTCTTCCGGCACTGAGCTCAGTGGGACGCCCGCTCCGCAGTCTCCGTTTGTGGTCCCCCTGCAGGCGCAGTTGAAGGAAGTCGACGGCGAGGCGCGACTCTTGAGCACCGAACGCACCAAGCTCTTACGTGATATTGCCGAGTACCAAGCACGGATCGAGAACACGCCGAAGCGAGAACAAGAGCTGCTCTTGCTCACCCGCGATTACAACTCCACGCAGGAGTTGTACGCCTCGCTCCTCAAGCGCCAGGAGGAGGCGAATCTTGCCGGGAACATGGAACAGCGGCAAAAAGGCGAGCAATTACGTATCCTTGACCCTGCCACGTACCCGGAAAAACCCTCCGGCCCGGCTCGTCTTCTGCTCTTGGTTGTCGCGCTGCTCGGGAGTCTCGGAGCTGCCGCTGCCGGTGTGGTGTTGTGGGAAAAAGTTATTGATCAATCGTTCCACTACCCAGAAGATCTTGAAGCGTTTACCAAGGCCCCAGTCCTGGCCACGATCCCAGATATTGTGACCGAGGACGACCGCGCCCAGCGCCGGCGCCTGTACTACGTGGGCGCGATGGCCTTCGCCGCTTCGCTGCTGGTCTTAGTCGGCGCCTCGTATAAACTCGCCGCGAACAATGAACACGTAGTGATCAAGTTAGGGGCACGGGCGAATCCGGGAGCTCCCGATGTGAGATTTCAATTTCTCCGGTAACGAACCGAGACCTGGACGAACCTGAGACGTATACCGACTCTTGAAGGCGTGCATCTATGTACCTCTCTTTTTATGGACTGCGAGAGAAGCCGTTTAATACGACCCCAGATCCGCGGTTTCTCTATCCGACCCCAGGCCACCAGGAAGCGTTAGCCCAGCTCCTCTACGGCGTGGAGGAGCGCAAGGGCTTCATCGTCCTCACCGCCGAGGTAGGAACGGGGAAAACGACACTGCTGCAGGCGCTCCTGCAGCGACTCAGCCCAGACACCAAGGTGGCCTTTGTCTTTAACTCAACCCTGCCGTTCGAGGGGATTCTTGAGTATGCCTTGGAGGACTTTGGTATTACCACCACTGGCAGCTCGCAAGCGCAGCGACTCTTCGCGCTCAATAACTTTCTGATTGAGCGTCTGCGTACGGGCCAGAACACGGTCCTTATTCTCGACGAGGCGCAAAACCTCGATGCCAAAACGCTCGAACAAGTTCGACTACTCTCGAACTTTGAGACGCCAACGGGCAAGCTGCTGCAGCTCCTCTTGGTCGGCCAGCCAGAACTGCACACCAACCTCCAGCAGCCCGAACTTCGCCAGCTCAGACAACGGATTGGTCTGCGGTGTCGCTTGCCTGTATTGACCTCCGAAGAAACCCGTCACTACATTCGTTATCGTCTCCGGGTTGCTGGTGCCCAAGATCCCATTCTCTTCACCGATCGCGCGACGATGCATATCAGCCGGTACGCCGGCGGCATTCCCAGAGTCATCAACATTGTGTGTGACCACTGTCTCCTGATCGGCTTTGCTGAACAGCAACGGCGGATCGGACCTGACATCGTGGAACAGGCCCTCGAATATCTCGAGGAGGGTGAACAGTCATCACGAAAAAAGTGGTGGCAGGCCACGCTGGCCAATACTCCACTTTCTCCACAGTGGCGGAAACGGTGGGCAGTTGCGACTGCCCTTGGTTGTGGAGCAGGGATTCTGGGGTGGAAGTGGGACACCCTAGTCTCTGCTTCTAGTTTATTTACTGGACACTTTTCGGATCTGACGTCCTCCGCGCAGGCGATTTTCAGTAAATTCCTGACGGAGGCCCGAGAGATCTTGTTACATGGGCGAGAAACATTATGAGCAAATTTCTGAAAGCTTTACAACGCGCAGAAGAAGAACGGCTTCGCCAAGAGCAACCGTGGCGGGGAGAGGAGGACCAGCAACGCCCGCGAGCATACCCGGAAGAGCCTCGTCCTGCCTCACCACCGGAGATGAAGAAAAGTGCCCTGTTCTCTTTTCCGTCGCGGTTCGACAGTGAGCAGGAACGCCCGCGAGCACACCCGGAAGAGCCTCGTCCTGCCTCACCACCGGAGATGAAGAAAAGCGCGCCGTTATCTTTTCCGTCTCTGAGCGCTCCGGAGGCGCTGGATCACGTTGACGCACATTGTGTGAGCCTTCTCCACCCTACCTCCTTCGAGGCGGAACAGTACCGGACCTGTCTCTTATACACATCTGACGCTGCCGACGATCTTACGCGTG
>CAZAYE010000545.1:0-3500 GCA_964489255.1 uncultured Enterobacteriaceae bacterium | reverse complement strand
AGCTTCCAGGTTGTTCGTGGGAGCGTTCTTAAACCGTGCTTGCTCTTCCGGCATGAGTTTGACCTTCAGGGCAAACACGATCTGCTGCCGGATGTCATCTTGCACGGCGAAAATATCTTGCAGCGGCCGGTCATAGCGCTCGCTCCACAAATGCTGCCCCTGAGTCGCGTCGATCAACTGCGCGGTGATGCGGACTTGATTGTCACTCCTGCGGACACTGCCTTCCAGGACGTATCGCACGCCCAACTCCCCGCTGACGTCCTGTACCTTGACGGCCTTACCCTTGTAGGTAAACGCCGAGTTACGCGAGATAACAAAGAGACTGGCAATCTTGGAGAGGTCGGTCGTAATGTCTTCGGTGATGCCATCGCTGAAGTAGTCTTGTGAGGGGTCATTGCTCATGTTGTCAAAGGGCAACACGACGATGGAAGGTTTGTCAGGGAAGGGCAGTCCTGGAGGAGAGGGAAGGTAAACATACCGCCCGATGAGCCCTGCCCCCACGAGGAACAAGACCGCGACCACGGCCTGCACCGTCCGCCGCCATGGCGTGAACTTCAGCCGTTGGACTTGGAGATGCTGGCGGAATCCTGTCGGGCGTTCAGAGAACAGAGCATACACGGGCTCGCGCTGGGCGATGTTCTTCAGTTTGGGGCGGCCTAGTGACACCACCGTGCCGAGCGGGAGTTTCTTCTCAACTTCTTCATAGACTTTGTGGGAGATACAGATGGTGTCGGGCTCAGCCAGCCCTTGCAACCGCGACGCAACGTTGACGCCGTCGCCAAACACATCGCCCTCGCGCTGGACGATATCCCCCAAGTGGATACCGATGCGCACGTGAATCTGGTCGGTTGGCGCTTCGTCGGCGTTATGAGTCCGCAACTAGGCTTGAATCTGCTGCGCGCATTGCACGGCCTTGACGACGGACGGAAAGTCCACCAGAAAAGCATCGCCCACGGTCTTGATAATCGTACCGTGATGCGCAGCTACCGCGTGCTGAATAATCTGGTTATGGAGGTCCAGCAGGCGCAGCGTATGAGCTTCGTTGGCACCCATCTGGCGGCTAAAGCCGACGATATCGGTGAACATGATCGCGGCCAGCCGCCGGTTCTCAGTGTGCACCGCGCTGTTGGAGTCCTTCTTCATACGTCCGGATTATTCTGCTGGCGCTGCCGAGCTGTCAACTGTGCGGGCTAACGCCGAGGATCAGCCGCGCCGCCCCTGGCGTCGGCTGCATCTTCTTGTTCGGCCCTTTTCTCAGCGGACACCTCCTCTCGCTCCTTTTCCAACTTCCGTAGTCTTTGCAAAGCCCTGGCCAGCGCATAAGCACTTGCAGGATTATAGGTCCGTTGACGAAGCTTTTCTTCAAGTTCAAATGATTTCCAGTCGATGAACCTCATCGTCGAAGAATCCAAATCGCTTTGGGCAACCTCCCAATTGGCTTTGATACGACGCTTCAATTCGCTGGCGGCTTCCTGGTCTTCCACTCTTGCCAGCAGCGCGAACTGTAAAGAGCCGTTAAAGGCGTTGAACCCTGCCCCGAGACACTCCAGCGTGAATCCGGCAGATTGAAAAAGAAGTTTCGATTCTGGCAGGTTGAAGATCCAGTCGGGATCGGCCCTCCGGTTCTTCACGACCTGTACCAGTTCTTCGTAATCAAAAAGCTCTTCTAGGTATTCCCGCACAAAATTGTAGAAAATCAAGGACCGGTCTACTTTCTCAAATGCCGACAGTACCGGTGCCAAACCGAAGGTCGGGCTCACAGCTTCCACACCACCGAACGTAATCGTAGATGAGGACCGGACATGCAACACAAGCTCATAGCTACCGTTGACGCGAAATGCCATCACCGTAGCACATCCAAGCGGTAACGGTTTAAGGCCAGCCAAGGTTGCCGACTTAAGGCTCATCAAGCCTCCATCGCGGTATCGCAAATTAGTGACCTTGTTCGCCATCAGTGCCGTCATTGCTTCTTCTTCAAGTCGTATCAGGTTGGTCGCGATCTCATAGTACCGGCAAGTCTTGACGTGGAATTCAGGAGGATCTGAACCATGGAACGAAACATAGTCCAGGTATAATGCAGGTTCATCGAAAATGCGTTGCCCTATGGCATCTCTACGGCTGATCGCGGGCAAATCGATGTCGAACCGAAGTGCGTCAGTACGCGCATATCGGAGGAGATCGTCGGAACCATGACCTATTGTGCGCGTCCACTGCCAACTGCTCTGAGTCAAGAACGGGATGGGTATCTCGAAGCTTCCTATTTTGCAATGGAAAAGATCGGCCGAACTGCCATGAACCTCGTGGTACCGAAGTAGCCAATCGCTGATCTGTTTAGGCTGGAGAAGATCACGTCTCCTGGCCAGTGTCTTAGCATTACGGTAATTCTGAAGTGTCTTTGTCCCGTAAGAGGCAGCTCTCTCGGCGGCGACGCCAAGAGCGGCCCCAATCAGCAATTCAACCAGTGCCATATGCCCACTCCCGAGGTTAGAGATCGGCTAGCCATCTCAGGTCACTGGCAGCGGAAAGTGCTGGATGCCAAGCTCAAGCATTTCACGGTACCGGGCTCCAAAGTTATCTTCTATTGTCCTAATCGTCGATTGTGGCAAGATTGACGGATTCGTGCTGAGCCAATACGTGCGCGGTCCCCCAAGGAGAGTATCATGGAGCCCGCTCGCAATATGTCGGCTTAGTTTGCCACGTTCTTCTGGAATAGCGTGTAGAGTGATTGAAGATGGACTTAAGCCGGTTTTCCAGGGAAGAACGGGAGCATCTGGAATCTCCCAATATTTGAATATCAGTGGGAACAGCTGACCCGGGTGCACCGCCAAGTATTCATAGGCGATGCATCTAACATCTGAGAGTCTTCTAGAATGCTCAAACAAACGGAGCACATGACTGTATGCCGCATTGAATAGGTCGAGGTCACCATAGCAGGCTCGCTTCCAAGAATTCATCGTGGTGACTGGCTCTCGCACCAAGAATAGCGGCTTGGTAGCGATAATATCCTGAGCCGTTCTGAATGGTTCATATTGACATTCTTGGAGAGTTTTGGGACCGAAGAGTACCCGGTAGACGACATGGGGCAAGGACGATTGCATGTTGTAGATGCTGTAATCGACCCGTCCTGTGGATCTAATGTATCTTTTCATCGTACCAGACGCGGTGTCAATCAACGGATGTTGAGAGACCGTGTGCAGAAATGCGGTCGTTCCGCTCCGGACGGTTGCAAGTAGGAATCGCAGGGAAGTAGGCGTGTAGCTCATGGCTTCTGTTCCAGACATTGTTTTGAGGCCCTATCAGCTCCCGCCAGCCGAACACCTGTGCTCACTGGCCACGGCCAGAATGTAGCCTTTCGGATTTCCCCAGAACCGCCACATGGCCGGGGTCCAGTGCAGCACGTGAGTTAGCCAGTCCTCTCCGGCCACACTTGCAGGAGAAAAACCTGAGGCGCAATCACCGGAATACCGCGAAACGGATGTAGAGCCAGTAAGTCCTTATCC
>CAZAYE010000544.1:0-3501 GCA_964489255.1 uncultured Enterobacteriaceae bacterium | reverse complement strand
AGATACGTCACCGAGATTGTCGCCCAGCGGGTGCAGTTTCTCGGTGGTGGCGGGGGCGGACGGTCCGGCCAGTATGGAGGAGGCGGGGCAGGTGGAGGATTCGATGACTTCGGCGGCGGGCCTATTCCGGATGATGATGTCCCATTCTAGCTGAGCCAAAAAAAAGTGTTACGGCAAAAGCGGTGAGGATTGTTTCTGTTGCGGTCCTCACCAAGCCTCCACTCCGAACCCGCCTCATTGGCAGGGAAAATCCCTATAGCAGCATAGGTCAAGCGAGTTTTTTTGTTCAGTCGCCTTCGGTGTCGGAAGTTGCGTTGAGCGGGTTACGTCTTGGCAACCACGATGTCGCCATAGGTACTCTGGACAATCGCGCGCAATTCCGCCTGCTCGGCCGCCGGCACCTTGAACTTGTCCAGTGTCTGCTGAAAGTCATCCATGAACGCCTCCCATTCTGGTGGCGTAATATTGAGGTGACGATGTGAGTCGGCCATGGAGCGCCCCGTGTATGTCTGTGGGCCGCCGGTCGCCCAGCAAACCATTTCGGTGGCGAGATACTTGAAGCCAGCGGGGGGCACCTTGTGGTGGGCTTCGTCGACCGCGGGGTTCGCATTCAGGCGCGGATCAGCCATGACGCGGTCGATAAAGTCGTCAATAACGGTGGCGATGCTGTAGACGCCGCCAAGACGCTCATACAGACTGGGTTGATTCTGGGCGGACATGGAATTCCCTCCTCACAGGGTTTCACACTCTGCCACTTTGTGTCACGCTACGCAATCCTGACCACGCCCAAGGGCGGCAACTGAGGGCACGGTTGCCGGGTCCTCTCCTTCCTTGATTTCCCGATAGCGCGGTACGCTGGCAATCTTCCGGCGCTCCGGGTTGAGCCAGATGGTATGCGCGCCGCCTTCACGGCAGAAGACGCAGCCGTGTTGGCCGCAGGTGACGCTCCAGGTCTACTCAGGCTATCGGGTTTTCCCAGCGCAGCCCTTTGAAACGGGAGAAGTCGCTGTCGCAAGAAATGAGGACGGCCCCGTGACTGATTGCGAGTGTCGCCAGATGGGCATCCGTCGTCAGATTGCCTGCGGTGCCAGCTTCGCTCAAAAGGGAGCGCAGAATATCCCAGTGCTCCTCCTTCTCGCGGATCACCCGCGTAGTGTCGAGTGATACCCAGGTGTGTACTTTGCCGATCGCGGTACCCACATCCAAAGGATGGGGAAAGATAGCCGGGTTCGTGGAGATGCGGAGAAAGCCGAGCAGGACAACCCAGGGCAGACCGATTGGCTCATCGCCGTTGAGGGCCTGCTCCCACCAGTGGAGGACCGGTTTGTGATGAACTGCGTTTTCGTTAACGACGTACAGCAGGATGTTCAGGTCAACGATCTTCATTTCCGCAGCATCGTCTTTCTGACGATCTCCTCGTCCTCCAAGCCGGCTGCGAGCGCCAGCGCCTTACGCAGGTCGACTCGGGGTGCGCCCATTGCAGACGTCTCCTCCTGATAGCGGGGTTTGCGCGGAGCGCGGCTGCGCGAAGTCTGCAGGCCTGCCCGCAAAGTCCGGTTCAGTATCCGCGTCAGCGAGACCTTCTCCTTGTGTGCCTGCTCTTTCAACTGCAAAAGGAGATCGTCATCAATACGGACCGTACTGCGCATGTGTGGCATCATAGCATCACTTAAGTTGGCGTCAACGCATCAAAACCGAACCAAAAACTGAACCGTAATCTGAACCGCTGATGGGTATACCTGAACCGAGACGCTACGTATCTTGAGGCGCAGTGAAGAGAACCTGGAGCGATTGAAACATGCTTGCGCGGAAACAACAGGTGGTGCTGCTGACAATACTCGTGGAAGAATGAAGTGCACGCAGGAGGAGTGTGAACGATGGAAAGCTCGCGAGTTTTTCTTAGTAAAAGCGCCCATGCGGCGGCTATTCTATTGCTCATGGCAAGTGTAGCAGGCTGTGCACAGACCGTGGTCCAGCCAAAGTATGAACAACGGGCTGCCGGACTTGTTACACGTCCCAGCCAAGTCCTCGTCTATGACTTCGCCATTACAGCCGCGGACGTCAGTGAGAACCAGGGGTTCTTCGCGGCCGTGCGCAATTCGCTGAGTGACACGACCGAGAACGAACGTGAGCTGGCGATCGCTGAGGAGGTACAGAACCGGATGTCGGAGGATCTTGTCGCCGGAATCCGGGATCTTGGTCTGCCTGCGCGACGGGCGGCGCATGGCTCCGTGCTCCCATCCGGCGCCATTGCGGTGACTGGGCTCTTTCTCAACGTCGATGAAGGCAACCGCTTGCAGCGCACAGCGTTAGGGTTGGGCGCGGGCCAGTCGAAAGTAGACGCCAAAGTGGAACTCTACACCCCGTCGCCTAGTGGCCCCACCAGACTGCTGGAGTTCACCACACACGCAGATAGCGGCTCGATGCCGGGGGCCTTAATCACGGGCGGGGCGGGAGCCGCGGCCCAGGGAGGGATGACGGCCGGCGTGGCGGCGGCGAATGTGGCAAAGAGCACGGTACAGGGCTATCGCTCACAGGTCGAACAGATGGCTGCGCGGAGCGCCGATCAAGCGGTGGCCTATCTCTCGCGGTATTTTGCCAACCAAGGCTGGATCCCGCAGGAAAAGGCCCGACAGACCACGACCGGTGAGTAGAGAGGTTCCCTCTGTAATGAAGCTCACGCGTAGATTAGGGCGGGCCGGAAGCATGAGAATATGTTGGCTGGGTAACAGTCGGTGGTTTGGTTCATGCAGCCCCACGTAGACATGCGAGCGCGTCGGTCGCCCGTCGCGCTCGCCACCCTCATGCTCGTCTTTGCCTGGACGGCAGGGTGTTCCACACCGGTCGGGGTGAAGCGCGTAGGCACGAAGGAAGCGCACCACCTCACGCGCCGGATCAAGTGGAAACCGTGACTATAAATGGCCACGAGCGTCCGTTGGAGTTCGAGACTACGGCGGCCCTCGCGTATACGCTGGAAGGGGCACGAAATGTGTATGCCTTCGAACTCGCGGGCTTCCTCAGCGAGGCGCTCAAAACCTACTTGCCACAAATGCGAACGCAAGACGGGCTCTTCTTCCTGCATCCCCCTAGTCTCGACCGGATTCCGCTTGTCCTCGTCCATGGGACCGCCTCCAGTCCGGCGCGCTGGGCGGAACTGGTGAACGAAGTAGAGGGGGATCCGCGCCTGCGCGACTACTACCAGATCTGGCTATTCATCTATGATACGGGCAACCCGATCGCCTACTCGGGCGGCCGGTTACGACAGGCGCTGCAGCATGTGGTGCGCGAGTTAGACCCCGAGGGCAAGGCGCCGACGTTGCAGCGCATGGTGGTGATTGGCCATAGCCAGGGCGGGTTACTGACCAAGCTCACCGTCATCGACAGCGGCACGCGGTTTTGGGACAACCTCAGCAAGACTCCTCTCGACGAACTCACCCTGGAGCCCGAGACTCGGGAGCTATTTCGCCGCTCGCTTTTTGTCACACCCCTGCCGTTTGTCAA
>CAZAYE010000543.1:0-3508 GCA_964489255.1 uncultured Enterobacteriaceae bacterium | reverse complement strand
GCTGCACTGCTCATCGCTCGACCCTCCGTATAGAGCAAGTCAGACTGTCCCATGAAATGAGTCGCGCCAAGGCCTAGAATTTCACCCCTGGTTTTTCCTCCTCTATGTGGAGAAAGGATGTTAAAGGATAATGCTCACTTTCCCATGCGGCCGCAGCGCTTCGAGATCGAGGATAGCCTTTCGCTCGCGAATTTTGAGCGCACCATCTTGCTGCACCAGGGTATATTCATACCGCCCGACGTACGTATCCATCAGTTCATAGCGCATCCGGTACACGACAAAATTGGCCGTGACCTGGATGGTCTCTCCTGCCACTCCCCGAATCCGCACGTTACTGATCAAGCGACGCGTGCGCGAGCGGGGGGTCTCCGCATGAGCAGACTTGCCCATCAGTTGCTTCACTCTCGAGCGAAGCCGTACGGCGTCGTCGGCAATCAGAAAAAGGGTTGTTCTATGATCCCCGTCCGGAGTATCCGTAGAGGGAACATAGTAGCTGGCATCTTCAGTCATCAGTTCCAGCCACTTGTCCAAACGCCACTCGTCCAGTAGAGCGGCTTCGTAATAGAGGAAATCTTCGATTTGTTCCCGGCTAATCCCGTGCTCCTGTCGTGCGTCCATGTGTCCCCCTTTCAGGTGAGATGTCCTTCATATTGATATTGGACCAACGCTCCAGGAGCGGGGCAGTATTCTAGACACTCCCCACAGATGTTAGGGCTTGTGCCCGTAATGAGTGCTACTTTCTCCGCGAGCCGTCCAGTCACAGGTGACCCTCCCTCCAGTATGCTCTTGGGCCGTGGTTCTCTTTTCTTAGTTCCGAGGGAGTCGCACTGTCAAGCGAAAGGACCAGGGAAAAGGACGAATCCAACGAAGACAGCCCATTTACGGCATGACAGTTCCACCGCTGACATAAACGTATTGTCCGGTCATGAACCGTGCCTCATCAAGTGCGAACGTTAGAATCGCGCCGGCAACGTCCTCGGGAGTAGCGAGGCGTCGCAATGGCGTTCCTGCTGCGAGGCGCTCCAGCTCTTCTGCCGAGCGGCGACCTTTGACACGCTCCGTCAGGACCAGTCCCGGAGCAACAATATTCACCGTAATTCCGTAAGGGGCAAACTCCGCGGCGATGGTTCTTGAGAGCGCCTCCAGCGCTGCTTTTGCTACACTATATGCCGCCACCGCCGCCGCAGCTTGTGTTTGACGCGCGGCGATGGTGCTGACATTGATAATTCGCCCCCCACCCTGTTCCCGCATCACCGGGAAGACACTCCGGCAACAAGCATCGACTGCCCTCAGCTCCGCTATCACGCGGGACTCCAACTCTTGCGAGTCCATCTCAAGATAGGACTTAAATGACATCGGGATGGGGCGCGCGTTGTTGACTAGACTATCGAGACGGCCCCATCTATCGACTATTACGTGGACCATCCGCTCAACCTGACTCCGGTCAGTCACATCAGCTTGATAGACAATTGCTTGCCCGCCCGCCGTTTCTATATCGGTCACTACTTGCTCAGCGGGCTCACGACTGCGGTGGTAATTGACCACAACCGTCGCGCCATGTTGCGCAAAGAGCTTTGCCACTGCTGCCCCGATACCGCGATTTCCACCGGTCACCACAGCTACTTTGCCCTGTAAAGGGCGGCCGTCTTGCCCTTGCGGTGTGGCCATACCAGGCTCTCCTTTGGAGGGACAACTCTCTGTGGCTGCCCCCGGGCGGCCACGCCGGACCGCCTCTACAAGTTAGCGAACTACGAGAGTAATTAATTCCTCTTCACCTGCACCCGTGTGAAGTACCCATGCTCCTCCAAGTGCGGATGATACGTGACTGTGCAAGCTTTCCCTAGACGGTTCTCGGCTTCTTGCAAAGCCGCATCAATCGTGGGGAACGGCTCAAATCCCATGCGCCGGGCTACCTCTTCGTTCTCTTTCGGCACCCCAGCGGCGAATACTGCACTCAAGTGATTGAGCGCGTACAGACCTTGACCATAGAGAATGCAGGGGTGGGCGCCATGGAAGGCGAAGCCGGTGCGGTACTTGTGGACAAACTCCGGGCGGTGGGCGTATTCCTCAGAGTACGTATCCCACACTTCCAGCGGGTCCTTCATCGCCGGCAATACCTCATTGTACAGAGAGTGATACGAGGGATGGTTGAGGAGGCTAAACTTGGGCTCAAAGGGATTGGCGACAATGAAGATCCCGTCTTTCCGTACTAGGGGATTCTCATGATAGGCGTTGAACAGGCCAGACAGGGCTTTGTTACGGCAGTGAATCGGATTGAAGACCGAGAGGCGTGAGTACCCATCGCCATCGGCCATGCCCAGCAGCAACACGTCGGTCTGCCCTTCTACATCAGTCACCAACTCGGAGAGCAGCATATCGAGGTGCATCTCGCGCACCGGCGTGATCAGACCAGCATCAATTGCCGCAAATTTCTGGGGCTTGGTGGTCGTTAACACCCCTTCGATCTTCATGATCGGCGGATGCCCGCGTCGCGCCAGCTCGGCATCGACGAGTTGCCCCATCTCGTTCAACAATTTGTGAAATGAACTATTCTTCGGGTCCTGCACCGAGTGCCCTGAAGCGAACGGCCAGGGACGGTGATGATAGCGGATTGACTCCCAGTTACTCATACCCACCAGGATTGATTTCCAACCGCCCTGAAAGAACCCCTGCGGAGTGGACATGAAGATGAAGAGGTCAGACTCGACGACCGAACGGTGAACCATGACCTCCATTCCGCGCTTGGTCATGCCGAGATGGACAAATTGACCGCTATCGGTCGCATCAAGGCATGACAGCCGACCGCCCAAGGTATAGGGCAGCTTGGGCCCGAGGATGTGGGTCATTTCCTTGCGCGTCCACATACGATGCAGCGCGTTGGCAACTTTAATTTGGATGTCTTCTGGCCGTACACCGTACTGCTCCAGCAAACCCAGCAGAATCGGAAGACCAAGGATGCGCAGGTCTTGGTCCTCAGGGTGATAATGAGTCGCCCTGCCGTCCTGGATGCCAATCGTCACCTTGGCGCCTTTCTTCACGAGCTTTTCCAGCGGCGGCATGCCCACTGGATTCGCCAAAGTGCGACGAAACGCTTCGGCGGCGTCGGGCAGTGGCGCAGCAGACAGCGGTGGACCTGGGGGAACACGGAGGCGCTCGATCGGCAGATGGGCTGGAACTTTTGCAGTGCCACAACTCACCATGAACTCTTGTGTCTGTACCATGGGAAACCCTCCTTTAGTGGCTCGGTGGTAAGCATTCTATAGCACAGGATTAGGGGTATTGTCGCGTTGTGTGAATGATCAAGAAACCTCTTGGGGATTCACTGTAGGGGCAGCCCAGGGTATTCTTCGGTTGCCGACCGGGTACAAGGTGGCGTGCAGGGCAGACGTGCGCGCAGCGCACGCTACGCCAGAGGTGCCAATGTCGTGTGGTTCGATTTAGAGGACATTATCCCAGACCCTGTAACCTGTCTCTTATACACATCTCCGAGCCCACGAGACTAGGCATG
>CAZAYE010000542.1:0-3508 GCA_964489255.1 uncultured Enterobacteriaceae bacterium | reverse complement strand
CCCTCTGGGAGAGGGTTAGGGTGAGGGTCCCCCAATTGCCGCGCGCAGCACTGAGCGTGATATGGTTGCCGAAACCTCGGAGGACGACATTGTGTCTGAGCTGGTGGCTGATTTCAACCCCTTGAAGCATCCGATTTGTCTGGCGCCGGCGCGTCGGCTCACGCCGTTTTCGGGCTGGCACGAGCATATCCCGTTCGCGATGTTTCTGGTGGATCTTCTGCGACCAACCACCCTGGTAGAACTCGGCACACATTATGGCGATTCCTATTGCGCTTTTTGTCAGGCCGTGGCCGAGCTGCATCTGAACACCCGCTGCTATGCCGTAGACACGTGGCAGGGCGATCCACATGCCGGCTACTATGGGGCCGAGGTTCTGGCCGATCTCCGGGCGCACCACGACCCGCTATACGGCAACTTCTCCACGTTGATCCAGAGCACATTCGACGCCGCCGCCGAACATTTTGAGGACGGCACCATTGACTTGCTGCATATCGATGGCTTTCATTCGTATGAAGTGGTCAAGCACGATTTCGACACGTGGTTGCCGAAGATGAGCCAGCGCGGGGTGGTGCTCTTGCACGACATTAACATGCGCGAACGCGACTTCGGGGTGTGGAAACTCTGGGCAGAGCTCATACGGCACTACCGGGCGTTTGACTTTGCGCATGGGCATGGCCTGGGCGTATTGGGTGTGGGAAACTGTCAGTCGCCTGCAGTACAGTGGCTGTTCCAGGCCTCGGAGAGCGATGCCGAAACGCTCCGGAAGTTCTTTTTTCATGCCGGGCATGCGCCGGCCATGCAGGTGCTCTGCAGGCAGCTCACCGCCGAGCGCGAGCGCCTGTCACAGGATCTGGCGCGCTTGCATGCGACGATCGAGGCCCAGTTAGGAGAGTTGGAGAACAAAGAACAACGCCTGCGGCAACAGGCAGCGGATCTGCAGCAGGCGTTGACCGAACGGGAGCAAGAAACGCTGAGAGCAGAAGAGCGCGAGCGGCAGTTACTGGCGGAGCGGGAACAGTGGCAGGTGCGGGCGGAGGCGTTCCAGGAAGCGCTCAGTGCTATATACGATAGCCTCGGCTGGAAGGTGGTGAGCAAATTCTCAAAGCTACGGGATAAGGTGTTGCCGAGGGGCAGTGCGGTGAGGCGAGCCTACGATAGCATGATGAAGGTCATCAAAGGGTAAGACTCGAGCGCTCTCCTCTCCCCTTAGTTTCCTGGTGTCCCTGGCATTCCCGCAGCCCCATCTCCCCCGATAGCGGTGACGGTAACATGTGACGGGGCGATGACACGGACACTCTGCGACGGTCCGCCCTTGACTATCACCTCTGAATTGGTGACGAGGGTCTCTGGCGTTCCCGCGGCTCCATGCCCCCCGGTAGCAGTGACGGTGACATTGGACGGGGCAGTCACGTGGACACTTTGTGATGGCCCGCCACGCATTATTACTTCAGCACCGACAGACTCACGGCTGCCCGAAATGGTAACAACGGTCTCCGGGTTCGGGGCAGGAGGAACAGTCTCAACAGTCTCCGCTGAGGAGGTCAGTTTGGTCTCTAACGCACACTCCGAACCAGCCATCGCACTGCCGCCGAGTAGTATTCCCCATCCTACCAGCAGCCCGAAAAAAACTGTCAGCCACTGCATCAGTGTCTCCTTCCCTTTTTCTCCTGATAGAAAAATTATGAGGCTAAGTGCGGAAGTACTGCACCCAGCCTCGCAGCTAAGAGCCTATCCAAAAAGTCGAGCGACTCAGGAAGTGATCCAGCTTCAGCCGAAATGAAGCATTGCCAGATGGAAAATATGCGGAAGCATTACGGTATCAACTTCAATCTCATTATACCTGAGTGTACTCTTTCGGGCTGCGAGAATCCCTTAAGTCGAATATCTGTAATGTTAGGAAGAGCTTGTCTATGCTGATCCAAAAGTTGATGGTAGCATTGACTTGTGACGAAGATATCGTTATATGGCAGGAGCTCATGAACCTTTGTCAGTCGATTGGCACGATGAATAGCGACCCCGGCTATTTCACGGCGCCGCCAGCTTCTTTCCCTTCTCTTCGGTTCCTGAATAGGAATAATCTGACCAGTTGCGATGCTTGCGATGATTCTCAGGAGTGGATCTTGTTCATCAAGGAGCTCAGTAGTCTGAGGATTATCCCTCAACACTGTATCGAGTAGCTGAATCCAGCGAGGAGGTCTACCCAGCTGGCGAGATATAGAGAGCCATCGGTTGATACCATGCTTAACCTCCGAAGCGAACTCAAAGGCATATCTTGTCATTTGTTCTAAGCTTAGATTACTTGATATCCTAGAAGCAAATTGAGGGGAAAATATGGCGAGAATAGCATCTCCTATAAGCTTATGTCTACGACATCCGTACTGTTCGTACGTTTGTATGAAAGACTCCATTTGTTGGTATAAATTCTGAAGGAATTGGGGCCAATATCTACCTAAGGCTATAGTAATCTCTGTAGATCTTTCTATATCTAAAAAAACAATAGCCATATCCTCCTCTTTTAATAGAGTTAGTGAATTCAGTTCTGAATCCAAACAAAAACCTCACTTTAAAGTGAGAACTTAATCTAAAAAAGGCTTGGCTTCAGATTCAGATATTCAGATAGGTATAAAACTTGGGTCGTCTTTGAAGACCTCAGGATCGCCAACGCAATTCCAAAACTCAAGTGCTACTTTCCTCTTAAACCCATTGACTGCAAATTTAGCAATATAGGTCTCAACCTGATAGGCCATCTCGTTGCAAGCAGTAAGTGTTGGGTAGGTGAGTTCTTGTTTGATCTTTCCTCCCCTGAAAGCTTTATAGAGAGGAATGTTTTGTCTTTTTATCTTATCCGCAGGCTGATTAAGGTTCAGGCCGAATATAACCTTATAGTAATTCTTGCCAACAAGTTCAGTTGCAAAATCGTGTGCGATAATAGGATTGGCAAATAGAACACGAAATTTGTCATCCACGATTAAAACCCCAGCCGTAGTCCGTTCAGCGACCAGATTGAAAAACTTCTGCAACTCCACAAGTTGATAGACAAATGCATCAAACCTCGCTGGAATGCCTTGGAAAAAAGCCATAAGTAGATCGTTACTCATCTCCTCGCCCCCCTTCTTTGTACAGCGATAGAAAGATCGCGAGGCTGGGTGTAGTACTTCCACACCCAGCCTCATGGCGAGGACTTACTGACCGCCGGCTTTCCCAGCGGCCCCTGCGGCGCCGTCGCCACCGATGGCCGTG
This sequence comes from uncultured Enterobacteriaceae bacterium, assembly GCA_964489255.1. Classification (GTDB taxonomy): domain Bacteria; phylum Desulfobacterota; class Binatia; order Bin18; family Bin18; genus CAZAYE01. Next base: position 268 of record CAZAYE010000542.1, on the reverse strand, counting down.
GCGCCGAAGCCTGCTGGAGCCTGTAGAGTGGCCGAACCGCCCTTGCCACCCGCACCAGCCGTCCCGCCGGCACCACCAGTACCGCCGTTGCCGGCCTTGCCGATGATGACAGCCCCGGTTCCGGTGTTGTTGATGGTAAGATTACCACCTGTACCACCCACAGCACCTGCGGCAGCAGTTGGAGCAGTGACCGTGGACGGCGCTGCCGTCGTCCCGTTTGCACCGCCGACGAGCGTCCCCTGAGTGAAGATCACGAACACGTTCCCAC
>CAZAYE010000541.1:0-3514 GCA_964489255.1 uncultured Enterobacteriaceae bacterium | reverse complement strand
TGTGCACGTCATCTCGGCGACCGCGCATACGCTGGTAGGGGTTGGGGATTAGGGACTAGGGGTTGGTAAAAAGAGGGAAATAGATAGTAAACTTTTAAGAATACCGGCCCCCACCCCCTAACCCCCAACCCCTATCATTCCAGTAGTTCCAATACCTTCTCCGAGGGCCGGGCAAGCACGGCCTTCTGTCCTTTGACAATGATCGGGCGCTGCATCAACACCGGGTGCTGGAGTAACAGATCGATCACTGCCTCTTTGGTCATGTAGTTGTTCGCGTCAAGGCCCAATGCCTCAAAGTTCTTGTCCTTACGCACAAGATCTGCGGGGGGATTGGGGAGCATGTCCATGATTCGCTCAAGGCCCGCCCGATTCAGGGGTGTTTTCAAGTATTCGATAACGTCGAACTCGACGCCGCGCTCGCGCAGAATATCAAGCGCTCCGCGTGACTGCCCTCAGCCAGGGTTGTGGTAGACTTGGAGCCGTTCCATAGCAACCGCCTCCTCGTTGAGATATGGCTGTACCTTACCGGGAGCATCGGTTGTGCGCCAGCCCTCATGCAGGAGCGAAGGAAAAAAGGACTCGGGCAAAACCTTGAGCGAGCCTATAACGGTGCAAGGGATTTCGTAGATTTCCTGTTAGAAGGCCCTGAGGTTCTGGAAAAGAACAGAAGACGACCTAAATCGGATTAACCCGCCATATTTGCGTTATGAAATTTGACCCAGCTAAATACCATCGCCGGTCTGTCCGTCTGCTTGACTACGATTATACGCAATCTGGGGCGTATTTCATTACCATTTGCACGAAAGAGCGGGAATGTTTGTTTGGGGAAGTTATAGACGGGGAAATGTGGTTGTCAAAAATAGGAACTGTTGTCGGAGAATGTTGGAAGGCAATCCCGGATCATTTTCCTCATGTTGTCCTAGATGGGTTTGTGGTTATGCCGAATCATATACATGGCATCCTGATGATTTACGCTGAAGGTAGGGGCACGGCAGGCCGTGCCCCTACGACGGAACGGTTTAGTCGTCCAGTTGCGCATTCATTATCAACTGCTATCCGCTCCTTCAAAGCCGCTGTCACCAGACGTGTTAACGAATTGCAAGGTACTTCTAGCACCCCCGTCTGGCAACGTAATTACTATGAGCACGTCATCCGCAACGAGGAGGAATTGCACAGCCTTCGCCAGTACACTGTCGATAACCCTTTGAAATGGGCGCTCGATCAGGAAAACCCCGCATTGAGAAAGCCACTTACCCATGGGCAGAAATAGGGAAACAATGAAGCGCGGGCTAGAACTGGCAACGCAAACACTGCCATCTGTAGCCCTTGCCAAGGAGGCACGGTCAGGGCTCGCGCCGTGGACGGTGGCAGAGCTGCCCAGACCACCTCTAGCGAAAGGAATCAGCTTCCTGGGCGTCATCGGCCCAGGGGCGATCATCCTGGGCACCTCAATTGGCAGCGGTGAGTGGCTGTTGGGACCGGCTGCCTTCGTGAAATACGGCATGTCGCTCCTGTGGGTAACGACTGTCGCCGCTATTCTTCAGACAGTGCTCAACACTGAGCTGATCCGTTACACCCTGTATACCGGAGAGCCAGCGTTAATCGGTTTCATGCGCACCCGGCCTCACTCGACGTTCTGGGCGTGGTTTTACACGATCCTCTATTTCTTGCAGGTGGGCTGGCCAGCGTGGGCTGGAGCCGCAGCGGGTGCGATCTTTTATCTCTTTGGTGGACACCTCGCCGGTGAGGTGAACGCTTCCTCGGTCTATTGGATCGGGGTTGGAACCTTTGCTGCCTGCGTGGTTATTCTTTTATTCGGTAGTCATATCGAACGCACGTTGGAGATTCTGAATTGGATCCTGATTGTCTTCATCTTGGGCAGTCTGACGTTGCTCTGTTTTCTCTTGGCTGCACCGAATCGCTGGCTTGAAGCAGGCGTCGGTTTTTTTGGCTTCAGCTTGCCAACCCAAACGTTTATCTTTTTCCCGCCCGGAGCGGATTGGTTCTTGATTGGCGCATTTGCGGCGTACTCCGGAGCTGGAGGAGTCACGAACCTCACGCTGTCCAACTGGGCGCGCGACAAAGGGTTTGGCATGGGCAAGGTGGTTGGCTTCATTCCTGCCGCGGTCGGCGGGCAGAGTGTCCAATTGGCACACTCTGGCAGCATTTTCAAAATTACGCCAGAAACTCTCGACTGTTGGCGAGGCTGGTGGCGCATTGTGCAGATCGATCAGTGGGGCATTTTTTTCATCGGCGCGTTGCTGGGGATGGGTCTCCCTGCTATGCTCTATACTTCTTTTCTCCGACCTGGTGAGGACATCCGTGGTTTGGCTATAGCAACTGCCTTAGCCGATGCTATGGCATCGCACGGCAGTGCAGCGCTAGGATTGCTCGTCGCCGTGATGGGCGCCTGGATGTTATTCAAGACGCAGTTGGACATTTTGGAAGGGACGGTGCGCGCAGTGACTGACATTTTGTGGACTGGCAGTAAACGTGTCCGCCAGTGGAGTGATGGGGAGGTGCGGCTGGTTTACTACTCTGTCCTCGCGGGCATTGTGCTATGGGGGCTGATCGCTTCGGGACTGGCGCAGCCGATTATTCTCTTGCAATTGGGCGCGAACGTTGCCGGCATTGTGTTCGTGATCAGCGCGCTGCATATCCTGTACATCAACACCACCCTCCTGCCCAAGGAAATCCAACCTCCATTTTGGCGCCGAGCCGCCCTGATATTGCTCGCGCTTTTCTACGGGTTCTTCGTGTACCTCTGGTTGATGGGCGGTCTCGTGCCTGATCCGGCCAAAGGATTGCTGTTCAGCATCTTTGGAAAATAGACCGCAAGGCCGAAAAGGTACTCCAGACAAAGTCTCTTGTCTTCGGCCAGGTGCTGCGATTGCCTTGTCTCCTTAGCCAGGAGTCTGTACACTGACGCCGATGGAAGCACTTGCTCCTTATATTCAACGGTTTGCCTTGTGGGCAGTTCCGATCTTGGCGGCAGTCGTGTTTCATGAAGTAGCTCATGGATATGTTGCCTACCGCCTCGGTGATCCGACTGCCGCGCGCATGGGGCGACTGACGCTGAATCCTTTTGCTCACGTTGATCTCTTCGGTACAGTGCTGCTGCCATTACTGCTCCTTTTTAGTGGGGCGCCGTTTTTATTCGGGTACGCGAAGCCAGTGCCCGTCGATTTTCTCAATTTACGCAATCCACGTCGTGGCATGGTCCTGGTTGCGCTGGCAGGGCCGGTGGCGAATCTGCTACTTGCCGGCCTCTCGGCGGTGGTCTTAAATGCGTTGCTTTCGTTGCCAGTTCCGGACAGTGGATTTTTGACGAGCAATCTCGTCGTGATTGCGCATATGGCACAGGCCAGCGTGCTCATGAATGTCGGCCTCGCGGTCTTCAATCTCCTTCCACTCCCACCGCTCGATGGTGGTCGGGTGGCCACTGGCTTGTTGCCGCCGTCATCTGCTCTCGCTCTGGCACGACTGGAACCTTACGGCCTGCTCATCATTATGC
>CAZAYE010000540.1:0-3515 GCA_964489255.1 uncultured Enterobacteriaceae bacterium | reverse complement strand
ACGCGTAAGATCGTCGGCAGCGTCAGATGTGTATAAGAGACAGATTCAGTACCCCGGTCATCTTTGGTGGCTATTCAACCTGGGGGCAGCAAACGGCCTCTCTTTTTGGTACATCCGGCTGGCGGACACGTTTTTCCCTACGTTCATTTGGCACACGCTCTGGGCCCCGATCGACCCTGCTATGGGCTACAAGCAAGGGGACTGGAAGAAGGACAAGACCCGCACACGCGGATCGAAGACATGGCCGCCTATTACATCCAAGCGCTGCAGACCGTGCAGATTGAGGGCCCGTACCTCCTGGGAGGATGGTCCATGGGAGGCGCCGTAGCCTTCGAGATGGCTCAGCAACTTCACGCGCAAGGTCAGAGGGTGGCGTTGCTCGCCCTCCTGGATACTCGGGTTCCAACTCCCGATGAGAAGTTTGCGGAGGAAGATTTTGAAGTGATGTCGGTCGAATTTGTCCGCTCCTTGGGTCTTTCCTTGGACCCATGGGAGTCCCTTTCGCGGCTTCCAAAAGACGAGCTGTTGACCCACGTGCTAGAGCAGGCGAAGAGAGCCAGCTTAGTGCCCCCCGAGCTTGAGTTTTCCCAAGCCCGCCATTTTGTCCAACTCCTGAAGACCGACTCTAGAACTGTGCGGGACTATGCCCTGCATCCCTATCCAGGTCGAGTCACCCTCTTCAAGGCTAGTGATGAGGAGCGTGTGGGAACATCTCCTGACCCGACGTTGGGATGGAGCGAGTGGGCTGCTGGAGGAGTGGAGGTCTATGCTGTCCCGGGCAATCACGCCAATATGGGGTATGAGCCTCACGTTCAAGTCTTAGCTGAGAAGCTGAGGGCTTGCCTCAACCAGGTGTAATCGGCTGAGGAAATGGTTCAGCGCTGGAGTCAATCCACCGCCCAATTGATGAAGGAGGCCCCATGAACAGGGACGAGCAGGAAGACACCACTCTCTACAAAGTCGTCGTCAATCACGAAGAGCAGTATTCGATCTGGCCGGCTGACCGGGACAATCCGTTTGGCTGGCGAGATGTCGATAAAAGCGGCACCAAGGCGGAGTGTCTAGCCTATATCAAGGAAGTGTGGACCGACATGCGGCCGCTGAGCCTGAGACAGCAAATGGCAGAGAAGGAACGCTAGCCTCAGGGCCGTGATGGCAGACTCCTGGGTGATTCGTCCTACCACGAAACCGCAGGCTCGCTTTCAGAAATACAACCTGAGTTCTAGATAGTACACCTGCGGATACAACCCAAACTCGTCCCGTACCCTGCGCCCAACGAAGCCGGTGCCAATCGGGAAATAGGTGCCAGTGCGCAGGTCTGCCTCGTCGCTGAGCGACACGATCACCTGAGGCCCAACCAGAGCGCTCTGGTCGAGGAGATTCCAAAGACTAGCAAGACTGGTCTTCAGCAAGGGGTGGGGTTCATAGCCCAGAGCAACGCCGAGGTAGTGAAGCCCGACGTTGAAGATTTCATTGCGGGCAAACCGATCGGAATTAAAGATCTGAGAATAATCCTCGGGGTCTTCTGCTCCGAAGCCGTTATAGTAATACTCCAGCAGGGTATAGAGGCCGTTGGCAAAACGGTAATCGATACCGCCGACCCCACGGAAAAACGTCCGACGTTCCGGGCTCTCGTCATCAGTGTTATGGGTAAAGGTGAGCTCCCCACGGATCCCTACCCCTCTGAGCTCTCCATCAAAGAAGGGGCCGGTGACAAAATCATGAAAAAATTTTCCTCCCATCATCCCCAGGTCGAAATTCCCCACGGTCACCTGCCCTCGCATCCCGGTGGAGTGATCACGAAAGTCCTTATCAAAAGCCGCATAGACAGTTTCGATCTGTGCGGACGGCCCCAGAGGAACCTTGATGGTTGCCGCATCCACTCCCGTCTTAAACTCTTTGTCGATCTCTACGGGCGAGAAGGCCACGAAAAGATCAGAAGGAGTCCAGAAGCGGCCCACTCCCCAAGAAATGGCCTGGCGGCCGACGACAATATCGGCGGCAGGCAGAGAGAGGCGGACATTCAATCGATCGAATTCATGACGCCACAGCAGACTGCCGGACTCTCGCACTGTCCAGTCCAGCCCGAACAAAGAGGAGCGCCGCCTGTCGGTCGAGCGCTGCCCCGCGAATAACCCTGCCGTGGCGTCCCTGGTCGGATTGATCACCGCGTAGTGTTCATAGTGCGCAGACCAACTCAGGTAGGTGCCCACGTCACTGTCGAGCATTAAGCGGGCGCGTGTGAAATCTTCCGCGGTGTTCTCGGTTGTTGGGAGGGGGGGGATCCCCGGGTCAGTCCCGGTCTGCGGCAGCAAGGTGTCCACCAAGCCCAGCGCAAGGGTTTTCACATAGCCGCTGAGGCGAACGGAAAGACCGCCATTATGAGATTGGTACAAACTGAAGGCCGCAGCAGAACTGGGAAGAACAAGGGCAGCTAGGAGGAGAAGACTCACCTGCGAGTATTTCGACACCATCTCCGCACCTCCGAATCCCACCGACATCACATATCATAAAAGGGCTCACTCAGGAAATGCCGTTCCACGCGAGGAGGTTTTGCTCGCCGTGCCGCTCATCACCTACGATGCAGAATGTCTGCCGCCGTTACACCGCTACACCTTATGCATCGCCTCGACGGGTCGAAAGCGTGCCGCTCGCAGCGCAGGGTAAAAAGCAGAGACAAGAGCGGTGACGGCCAACCCCAAAGCAGCCTGACCGTAGGCAGAAAAGTCTTGCCGACCGTACCAGAGGGGATCAATCACCGCCCCAATTGTAGAGACCTCGGTCATAAAACTGCTCAAGTCCAGACCGTGCGCTTGCAGGTACCAGAGCAGTGGAGCCGCAATCCCTCCTCCCACAACCAGACTAGCCCCGACCAGACATACTGTTTCGACCAAGATGAGGGCAACTACCCGGGTGGGACGCATCCCCAGGGCCATCAGCATGCCCAGCTCACGGGTACGCTCAAACACCGCCATCAGCATAGTGTTCATAATGCCCATAATTGCCAACAGGAAAACGATACAGAAGAGGATGATAGTGCTGCCGCGATTGAGTTGCACCTGCTCGGCCAAGTACGGTGCCAGTTCAGGCCAAGCCCGTACCCGTACCGGATAAGCTTTTCCCAGCTGGACGTCAAGCTCCGGCGCTACTGCCGCGGCGTCGGCCGCCTCAGAGAGGGTAATGCCCACCTCGTGGACCCTTGCCGGCGCCAGACTCAAAAGTTCCTGCAGAGAGGAAAGAGGCATGAGGACCAGACTCCGGTCCAGGTCCTCAAGTCCAGAATGAAGGATTCCTACGACAGTGTACAGATCATTGCCCATCGAGCCATCGACTGCTTGCGATAATAGCACGACCTCCGACCCCACCCGGACATCAATCGCTTTGGCCAGTCTGTCCCCCACCACAACCCCCTTGGGCACCTGCTCGGACAAATAGCTTCCTGCCACTACCCGCTTGTGTAGGGTAGTAATCTTTTGTTCCCGAGTGGGGATAACCCCCACGATCGCTACTCCGGC
>CAZAYE010000539.1:0-3520 GCA_964489255.1 uncultured Enterobacteriaceae bacterium | reverse complement strand
CGAGCAACGCCCGCTGCCTCTCATCCACAGGCGTGTGCTGCAAGAGTTGTTGCGCCCGTCCGCGGATGATGTTGAGCGGCGTGCCGATCTCATGAGCTAAGCGGGAGGCCAGTTGTCCGATGACGGCAAGCTTCTCCGACTGGTGCAGCGCCCGCGCCAGGCGTACCTTCTCCTCACTATCGGCGAGCTGTTGCTGCTGGGCGGCCTCCTGCCGCTCGCACATACGGTTAAATTCTTGGGCGAGGCGGCCGATTTCGTCATCGCGGTGCAACCGCAAACGCCGGTCAAAATGGCCTCGTCCAATCTGCTCGATTTGCCGCGCGAATGTCCGTAGTGGCTGAGTCACACTGTGACGAATCATCACAGAAGCGATCACCGCGAGAGCGGCGAACAGCACTAGAATATTGAGGAGTGTTTGGATCGCGCGACTCCGGAGCTCACTGGTAAAGAGGGGAAAGTCTGCGAGCAGCAGAAAAGCCCCGATGCTCTCGTCATTCGAGTTAGTAAGCGGCTCTACGCGATAGTACCGGCGCCCACCCGCCTCCGTAAATATTCCTTCCACCGGCGTGCGGGCCGCGATCACCGCGAGCACTGTGTGGATATCAACGTCCGGCAGCTGGTGGTCTCGCAATGACGGCGACGCAACCGCAACCTGCCCGTTCTGCTCATAGAACACAACCCCGAGAATATTGCGAAAACTGCTGACTTCTGGAGCGATAGTTGCGAAATACTGCTCCGGGGCATCGACCCAAGCTTCCTCGACAGTCATCCGCAAGATGTGGCTGATCGACGCCAACTCCTGACGGGTATCTTTCAGGAGATTGGCACGAGTGCGCCTCAGGCTGAAGTATATGTCCAGCCCGGTAACGGCTAGGACCCCAAGCAAAAGATAAACAGTGAGTCGATTCCCAAGGCTCATAGCGTGCGAGACAAACTACGACGTGTTAGGCTGCCGTGTGGCAAATTGTCACGCCTCAGCCTCTTTTCATTCCTTCCTAACACTGACGTTTTCAAAGAAAAAGTGATGGACCAAGTTTTGCCTATTGTCCTCCTTCAAGGGCAATGCCAAATGAACCTCACCCGACTGGTCGGAATACTTGCCTTTGTCGTGGGCGTAAGTCTATTGCTCACCGAGCCCCTTTTGGGGAGGGAGCTTTTCATGGCTCTGACCGGGACTGAGCCGGAGTCCGTACGGCTTGCCAGCATCATCGCGATCGTCATTGGCCTGCTCGCAATCAAGTTTGGAGGGTAGGAAGCACCTGGATTCGCAAATGAGGGGGTCTCCATGGACGGTAAAGAGTCTGATCGAACTGACGGAACGTAAAGGGGACTTTGACCCGGCATCCACACCGTATGAAACCCAGACAAGTCGGGGCGGTTGGCTAACTGCCTGATGGTGCGTCGCGTCGCACGCTCAGCACGTGTGACAGGAAAGCGAAGACCTCAGAATACCCCCTAGCGGCTTCCCGAGAGAGCTCCGTACCAGGAAGGCAGGAAGAGCCAATTCGTGCTGAGGGAAAACCCGTTGGCGCTACAAGGCTTCCAGTCTGTCCGCAGCCTCCTTGGGGCCAGCAATGATCAGCGCGTCCTCTTCGCCAACCCGATCATCGGCGGTGGGTACGCGCAGATGGGTGTGACCATCTGCCTTCGTCTGCGTTCGGATGAAGATCACCTGGACGCCATAGCCAGCCCGGAAATTGAGCTCACGCAGCGATCGTCCCACGAACAAGCGTGGTACCGGTATCTCCTGGACGACATAACCATCTCCAACCTCCACCTGACGAACCTTGGCGACCAGACTGACCGTACTGGACATGCTACCGGCCAAATCACGGCGCAGCACTTCCTGATTACGGGCGTTAATGACGTCCTGCCGATGAACGGTCCCAACCAATTGCTTCGGATTTTGCGTATCCACGACAGCCACCTCCTCGACCTCCGTGAGGCTGAACAACCGCACCACTACATCGAGGTTATCGTCCTCGCGCACCGCCCCGCGCACAGGAACTACTAGGTCGCCCGCTACCACGATGTGCTGGAGTGCCCCCTGTTCAAAGATAAGCCGCCGGAGGCCGGAGAGCGACACTGCGCCCAGTAAATCTTCCCGTTCATTCACGACGAAAAACTCCGCATGCCGACTCTGGACGACCAAGTTCAGGATCTGCGCAAACGAGGCCGAGGCTGGGATTACCTCTGGTTCTCGGTCGATGAGGTCACGGACGTAGAGGTTCTTGAGAACATTGGGGTCTTCTTCTTTGAAGGGGTCAATACCCCTCTGGCGCAGCTTGAGCGTGTAGATGGAATCGCGCCGCAGTAGCGTGGCGATAAGGGTGCTGACAACGCAGGCGGCCATCAAGGGCGCGATGATATGATAGTCCCCCGTAAGCTCGAAGATGATAATGATCGCCGTAATCGGCGCGTGGGTGGCAGCCCCCACCACAGCGCCCATGGTGACAGATGATGCCACCATGCACGACAATGGATTCCATCACTTCCGGTACCCCATGCCCCTTTGCCTCCTGGGCGAAAAAGTAGATGAGAGGACCGACCACAAGACCACCGAGTGCCGGCGCCAACAGTCGCCACATCCAGGAGATCCGGTCAACCACGGAGAGGAAATCTGCACCTCGGCCAAAGAATATGCCTTGAACGAATTCGATTAGTGCCCGCAGAATCACGGCACCGAATCCACCTCCCAGCCCACAAATGACTGCGACCGCCACCATGAACAAATGCCCGCGACCAACCGATCCTGGGTGAGTAGCACCTCTCTGAGCAGGAATGATACTTTTGTCCTCATGTCCGTGGGCTAACCTCACGGACAAAGGTTCTGTCGTAGGATTTTTTTGTCCGGCCAATTTCAGCTGTCCTCTTCGAGGCATCTCCTTGAGTGAGTAACCTTAGGAAGAGCAGGTCCGAGATAGGGAGTGCTGGAGGGAACGGCTGAGTGAGGTAGGTCTCCGCCCGGAGTTTTCAGCTCGTGCAGCTCCGCTGCGCAATGGAGAGACGAAGCCCCCTCCAGTTCCGTGCGGTGCAGTAGCACAGGGTCACAGCCGCTGTGGCCAACCAGGCGGCCTCACCTTATTCCTGCCAGCGCTGTCGCGGCGGCCTGCCGGACATGGAGGTTATCCGCAACTCTCGCTACTCGAGAAAGCACATTCTTGGCCCGCGGGTCTGTCCGTGCATACCCCTTCAACTGTTCAACCGCTTGGACACGCGCGGATAGGTTCTGACCCCGTAGCGCGACGCTCTGAAGTCCTCGGAGAGTAATGGTATTGACCCGAACGAGTGACGCCTGCGCGCTCTGTCTATTCTCTCGTCTTGCAGGGACGATCCAGATCTGGGTGAGCTTTGCCTCTTCTTTGGCTGAGGAGTACAGCAGCAGGAAATTCTTTTCACCAAGGATCAGTTTTAGCGCCCGGGGCAAAGGGGTATTGGCAAACTGTACGGATACTGACTCCTCCGCACCCTGTCTCTTATACACATCTCCGAGCCCACGAGACTAGGCATGATCTCGTAT
>CAZAYE010000538.1:0-3526 GCA_964489255.1 uncultured Enterobacteriaceae bacterium | reverse complement strand
TTCATCCTTCTGGAAGAGGTCCTCATCGAGGAGCAGGAGCAGCCGGCGGAAGGTATCCTTTCTTCCTCGGTGCGGGGTCGCCGTGAGGAACAGCAAGTGGTCGGTCTTGCGGGTCAGCGCCTTCACCGCCTTGTACCGCCCGCTCTCTTCGAGTTTGGTGCCATACTCGTAGGCCGAGAGCTTATGGGCCTCATCGACCACCACGAGGTCCCAACGCTGCTGCCACACTCGCTCACGCACATCGTCTTGCTTCGCGTAATCGAGAGAGGCGATAACCTGAGAAGCGCGTTGCCACGGGTTAACGAGTTGTTGTTGATCGACGGCGGCGAAAATGATGTCGAAGGGCTCGCCGAACCAACGTAACATCTCGTCTTGCCACTGAATGGTGAGCGGCGCCGGGCACAAGATGAGTACCCGTTCGATGGCCTCGCGCAGCTTCAATTCCTTGACTAGCAGCCCCGCCATGATCGTCTTGCCCGCACCCGGGTCGTCGGCCAGGAGGAAGCGCAGACGAGGCTGCGGCAGCATGCGCTGATAGACGGCTTCGATCTGGTGCGGAAGCGTGCGAATGCCTGAGAGACTGACGGCGAACTGTCGGTCGTGGGCGTAAGCGAGACGAATACGAGCCGACTCGATCAGTAGGCGTAGGCGTTCGGAATCAACAGGCTGGGTTAGGGGCTGTGGCGCAGCGCTCGTGCCAAGGAGAGCTTGTGCCTCTGCCGCCGAGATGACCGCTTCATCAAGGCTTCCATCGGGAAGGCGGACCCGGCATTCATAGCCACCGGACCCGTTTTCACCTAACGGTCGTGCATCTTCCAGTACAACTGGCACGTCGAAGTGCCCTGGCAAGGAAACGCGCTGCCCAATGGGAAGTGTGGGTCTCTCATCAGGCATCTCAGATCCACTCCTTGGACTGTCGCCGTTAAGCACTTTCGCACAGCCAGGATGGCTGTGCCACCATTTGCAAAGCTTTCATTCTGGTGGCACAGGCTTCTAGCCTGTGCCTTCATGCTACCACGACCGTCGCCGTCTCGACCGCCACGCCTCTTCCTGCTCGTCATCCTCTTCCATTAACATTACTGGCTCAAGAACTCGCCGGGAGAGGCCGTCGAGAAATCGCGACGGCTTGCTCAAGACCATACCGGTGGTACGGTCGAAGATGTTAATCGGGTAGGTAATAAAGAGGTTCTCTTTCGCGCGGGTGGCGGCGACATACATGAGGCGACGCTCTTCTTCGAGCTCTGCCTCATCCTTGTTGTACAGCGAAGGAAAGCGACCATCCACCGCCCAAATAATGAACACCGAGTGCCACTCGAGACCTTTCGCCGAATGAATAGTCGAAAGAGTCAGCAACCCTTCCTCTTCACGGTCGACGGCCAGCACATCACCGACGCTGTTGCTTGGCGGCTCTAAAGCCATGTCAGCAAGCAGCCGGTCGAGGCTGCGGTAGCGTTCGGTAATGACCGTAAAATGTTCCAGATCCTTCTGTCGCTTGGGCAAGTCGTCTCGATGGGTTCGCTTGAGGATCGGTAGGTAGTAGCGCACAACCCTTTCAACTTGTTCGGCAGGCTTGAGTCCAGGAGCAGTGACTTCTTGGAGCAACTCGGCAAGCTTCTTCAATTCCCCGCCGATGACACCGCGTGTGGGATACTCAGCCAGACGTTGCGCTTGATTGGGGCCTTCGAGGATATAGGCGAGAATCTTCTCTGCACTCTTTGTCCCTACCCCTTCAAGCAAAAGAATCACCCGATGCCAGGAAACGGCATCTTGCGGATTGGCAATGATGCGCAAGTGAGCCAGCGCATCTTTGATATGCGTGGTTTCGATGAACTTGAACCCTCCACGCTTCACAAAAGGGATGCCGCGTCTGCTCAGCTCTAACTCCAGATCGAACGAGTGGAAACTGGAACGAAACAAGACTGCAATGTCGGTAAGAGGGACTTCCTCTTCGCGCAGTTCCAGTATCCTCTGGGCCACGAAACGCGACTGGTAGTGTTCGCTCTCGGCCTCGACCAATATCGGTTTAACGCCCTTTTCTCGGCGGGTGAACAGATTCTTCGTGTAGCTCTCTTTGGCCTGCAGGATAATCTCATTCGACAGATTGAGGATTGGCTGGGTGCTGCGGTAGTTCTCTTCCAGCTTGATGATTGTCGTGCCGGGAAACAGCCTGGGGAACTCTAGGATGTTGCGCACGGTAGCACCGCGGAAGCTATAGATCGACTGGGCATCGTCACCCACCGCCATGACGTTGTCATGAGTACGAGCGAGCAAACGAACAATCTCGGCTTGTAAACGGTTCGTGTCCTGGTACTCGTCCACCATGATGTACCGGAATGCAGCCGAGAGCCGTTCAGCGACCTCGTCGTGGGTCTGCAGCAACTCGCGCAGCTTCGTCAACAGGTCGTCATAGTCCATCAGGTTGCGTTCTCGCTTGTAGACACGATAGTACTCGTCGATCCGTATGAGTTCTTCTAGCTCAGAGAACAAATGGGGGAACTGATCGTCCAGCACCTCGGCGATGCTGCAGGTTTTATTCGCGGCTAGGCTGACAATCGCGACGATGGTCTGCTTACGAGGAAAACGGCGCTCTTTCTTATCAAGCCCGAGGCGGGTGCGGATCAGGTTGATAACGTCTTCGGAATCACTGCGGTCGAGGATCGTAAACGAGTTGGCAAAGCCCAGGAGCGAGGCATAGCGCCGCAAGACCGTGTTGGCGAACGAGTGAAAGGTGCCGCCGGTGACCTTATCGCACCGCCCGCCAAGCAGCGCCCCTGCCCGTTCCAGCATCTCCTCTGCGGCTCGGCGAGTAAAGGTGAGGAGCAGGATCGAGACCGGGTCAATACCTTCTTCGACCATGCGGGCGACACGGTAGACAAGGGTGCGAGTTTTGCCGCTGCCTGCGCCGGCCAGGACCAGTAAGGGTCCCTTGTGAGTAATCACCGCTTCATATTGAGCCGGGTTTAACTCCTGCTGGTAGTCAATGAGAAAGCGCCGGGGCCGATTCGTTTCGGTCTCGCGGTATAACGTATATTTCACTGGACGGCTTTCGTCGTTCACCTCACCCCGCTCCCTCAAGTGCTGAAGATGGGGCAACCATAACTGAAAAGTGGTCAACAGTCAGCAGTCAACGGTCAGCCAGAAAAAGAAGCCGAAAGCTAAGCGCTGACAGCTAAGAGCTTCTTTGCTATGTATGAGCGTAATGAACGGCAAGGTTGAACAAATGAACCTCTACGGCGTGAAGTGCCCGCTCAACTGGGCCAAGGCCAAAGTCTGCCTCGAAGACTTAGAGCGCGGGGATATTCTGGAGTTGTTAATTGATGATCCCAAAGGCCGGCGCGACATCCCTCGTGCGGCTGAGGCCGAAGGCTACGTAATCGTCAGTATTCACGAGGCCGAAGGTCGTTGGTGCATTGCTATTGAGAAATAGGAAATCACTATAGAAGCGCACGGCTGTGCGCCCATTTTTTGAGGGTACCCATGCCTGTCTCTTATACACATCTGACGCTGCCGACGATCTTACGCGTGT
>CAZAYE010000537.1:512-3526 GCA_964489255.1 uncultured Enterobacteriaceae bacterium | reverse complement strand
CGATTCTTCTCCTCATCCCTCATCCCCGTTTTCATCCCTTTGCGAGTGTCAGAGCGGAAACCGAGACGGCCCCGCCCTCTTTGAGGACGGTGGCGCAGGCCTCAAGCGTGGCGCCGGTCGTCACAACATCATCGACGAGGAGAATCCGCTTCCCCTGGCCTGGTCGTGCCACCTCAGTGGGTCGCTCGCTGGACACTCCGCGCGGACGGCGGATTGCGTCAATAAACGCCGCGGCTTTGATGTGGGTTTCGCGCTCTTCTTCGTCAGGATCAGAATCGTAGAGCAACGTGGCACCATCACGCACCTGAGCAACGCCGTCTTTGACCCGGATGGTACGCAGGGTCAGACCGGTGTTCATGTTGCCGTCAAATCCAATGAGGCCGATGGCTCCTCCATACCAAGCGCGCGGGGACTTCTCGTGATCCTCGATAAACTGCATTGCCCAGGCCTTGGGTGCGCCAGTGACTGTCACCGCCCACGTATGAGCGAGAAAAGCATCTAAGGCATCAAATTCATCGCGTAGGTGGCCCTCAACGTGATCGACGGTGTGAATGAGCCGCGAGTACATCTCGATCTGCCGGCGGCCAATCACGCGCACGCTGCCTGGTTTACAGATGCGAGACTTATCGTTGCGATCAACGTCGGTACACATGGTAAGTTCCGACTCGTCTTTGCTTGAATTTAACAGACGCAGAATTTGCGCCGCGTCGCTGATTGGGTCGCCGCCACGGGCGATTGTCCCGGAGATAGGACAGGTTTCTACGCGGTCGCCGTCAACCCGGACATACATTTCGGGAGAGGCACCGACCAGATATTCAGCCTGACCGAGGTTAATGAGGAACCCGTAGGGCGCAGGGTTTCGCTCACGCAGGCGACGGAACAACTCGGAGGGTGGCGCTGGGCAAGGTTCAAAGAACGTCTGGCCAGGAACGACTTCAAAGAGGTCGCCACGTTTGAAGGCTTCGCGAGCAAGGCGTACGCCTGCAGCATATTCGCCCAGTTCATGATCACAGGTGTGCTCAACTCGCTCAGCCGCGATATAGGGTTGTGTCGTTCCTTCGCGCGGCAGACCCTGAGTCGAGCGGCCCTCTCCCTCGAAGTCATAGCGATGACGCACGGCCTGCTCGCGGCGGTGGTCCACAATGATGAGTTCGTCGGGCAGATACAGGATGAGGTCGCGCTGGTCGACTGGGCGTTCAAGTCGGAGTCGAAGCGGCTCGAACTGGAACGCTAGATCGTAACCAAACGCACCGTAGAGGCCAAGGTGTTGATCTTCGGGACTGTAGAAGAGATCAACCAAAGCACGCAACAGGGAGAAGATAGAAGGTTGTTTACTGCGCTGCTCTTCAGGGAAACGGCCAGGTACGGGTTTGATTGTCCCAATTAGGTCATCGCCTTGCCTCTCAGCCCAAGCAACCGCAGCCAAGTTACCGACGGTTGCAGCAATCAGGGGGAGCAACACGTGCCCACGCTGGTTCAAGGCTAAGAAGCGAAAGTCACGTTCGCGTGAAACCAGCGCGAGCGGTGGATCAACGAATCCCATGTCCCACTGGGTGTAGCGGCCGGGGTACTCATAACTCGACGCGAGCAGCACCCCACGGTGACTATCGAGAGCGCTGATGATGGGTTCGATAGCGTCTTCGACGGGGATGCCTTCGACGATTCGGCGAATGGAGACGCCACCGCGAGTACGGTAGGTGTCGGCGCTGGGGATGAAAGCTGCTCTGCTGGCCATAGGACTCTCCTCTACTTTTTGTGGAGCTAGGCCCTACAAAACAGCAGGACCGCAACCTTGGTGTCCGAGGCGGCGGTTCGAAAAAAAGCGGAGCCGCCTCGTGTCCAAGGCGGCTCCGTTGAATTCTCTACACACAACGTCCGGGCCGCCGGTTAGGGCAGCCACCACCAACAGAGTTGGAGAGACGGACGGTCGGTATTCACGGGCAGTATAGTGACAGGTTGGAAAAGCGCCGTCAAGAGCGTAGGGTTGGCGGTAATTATTCTGCCCTGGAAGGCAAGGGCCATGAAAAACCCATTTTTGCTGGGGGAGAAGATTTACCTGCGCCCCTTGGAGCGCGAGGACGCACCGCTGATCGTCGCCTGGGTCAACGATCCTGAGGTCACGCGAATGCTCGACCTCTATCGCCCAACCAATCTTCAGGCTGAGATGGATTTCATCGAAAAGATCTACAAAAGCGAGCATGACATTGTGCTTGGCATTGCTCTCAAAGCAACCGATGCGCTGATTGGGGTCACCAGTCTGACCGAAATAAAATTCAGGGATCGCAATGCAGTCTTTGGCATCTTCATCGGCGAGAAAAGCGAATGGGGCAAAGGCTATGGTACAGAAGCGACAGCTCTCATTACCGGCTTTGCTTTTGAAACGCTGAACCTGAACCGAGTCCGGCTGGGGGTCTATGAGTACAATGAGCGTGGCATCAGAGCTTACGAGCGAGTCGGGTTCAAGCGGGAAGGAGTCTTACGGCAACATCGTTATCACGAGGGGCGTTATTGGGATACGATCGTGATGGGTATCCTGCGTGAGGAGTGGGAGGCGCACAAAAACAAGCGCGAATCTTAAAGTCCGCCCACACGGCGGCGTGATCGGAAGCTTGGGTAACTTTGTCTATCATATTTGTAAAACTCAACACTTCGCTTGTCAGACATGTCAGAGCAACTCGAATTCTGCAGTGCCTTTCGGTAGTGTCATTCTGAGGCCGCAGGCCGAAGAATCTCAGGCTCTCACGAGATCCTTCGCTGCGCTCAGGATGACAGGCCTGCCGTGCACGAGGATGCCCACGATCTAACTTTCCCTGTCACTGCTTGTCAAATCAAATCCAAGTTTTTACATAGGAGAAGCTGCGCAGTTTCATGACACCAGCGAATCTCCCTCTCCTACGCCAGCTCATCCAACAGCGCTTTGGCATCTTGCAAATCCGTTGTGTCAAAGCCTTCAGTGAACCAGTGGTAAATCTCAGATAACAGCCGGCGCGCTTCTTCCTTCTTGCCCTGTTGCT
>CAZAYE010000537.1:0-502 GCA_964489255.1 uncultured Enterobacteriaceae bacterium | reverse complement strand
GCTGCCCGCAGTTCTAGTGACTTCGCACTCTGGCGACGGGCAATCTTGATGGCCTTCAGGAAACATGCCTCTGGGGAAGAAACGGGGAATCGGGGAATCGGGGAATCGGCGAAAGAAAAACGTTCTTTCCTGTTCTCCGTTTCTCCCGCTCCCCAATTCTCCGGTTCGCTCTCTGTGTCTCCGGTTCTCCCCATCTCCGTTTCTCCGATTCGGAGCGATAGCTCCCCAGCAAGCCGATACAGCTCGGCCTCGTAGAAACGCTCTCCAGTTCTGTTTACCAGTGTCAGCGCTTCGGACAATGTGCTCAACCCTTCTTCGGCCTGCCCTGTTTTCCCATATGCTCCGGCCAGCAGAATAAGAAAGTACAGCAGAGACATCTCTGCCCCCGTGGCCCGCCAGACGGCCAGTCCCTGGCCTATCTGCACCATTCCTTCCTCTATCTGTCCTTGCTCGACCAGCGCCCAGCCCCGGAGCATGGTTCCCTCTGCCGAGACGAGTGTAA
>CAZAYE010000536.1:0-3532 GCA_964489255.1 uncultured Enterobacteriaceae bacterium | reverse complement strand
TCTTTCCCCCATGTGCTGAAGGGTACTCCCGAGGGGTTGCTACGCGAAAGGTCTAATGTTTTTCCAGACGGGGACTTTGCGAATAATCTTGTTGATGTCAATGACGAGGTAACTGGGCAGATACTCAGCAAAGAACGCTTGATGCGCTTCGAGTTCTAGCCGCAGCGCAAACTCACACGCACCGCTCTCGAAAACGACAAGGTATACCGGTGTCCCTGATAAGGCGCACGAAAGGTAGTACTCAAACTCTGGTAAGCGACTGCCATCTTCTCTGGGTAGCTGAAATACAAAATCTTTTGCTACCCGAACCTTGTTGAGGGGGAAGCCGAACCGCCGCAGCTCAGCCACAATGTGCGTCCACACCACTTCGAGCGCAGTCAACCGGCGCCAACCTTGTTCACGGCTGTTATGGTCATCGTCAATGATGCCCATCTCCGACCAGTGGTTGATGAGGCGGTAGCTTTGTTCGGTGTTGCCTACGCTAAACCGCTTCGCATTGAAGGCTTCTCGAATATGAAGCCTGTCATCTGCCTCTAAGAAGTTCGCAAAGTCTAGGTCGTGTCCATCTCCCTTGAAGATACCAACCTGCTTCAAGCCACCCTCTTTGTCTGAAAGGGCATATTTTTCGAGAAGGGAGAGCGTAAACATAAAATATACTGATATGTAAGGTTTATTATATGCCCTCCATATTACGTGTCAAAAACTGCTTCTAGATAAAAGTACTATTGGCTTTACTTAGCCACTTTATACCTCTTATTATTGACAAAGTAAGAAAAAGGGAGTATACTTCTGATTCTGAAAGTTACTCCCGTTCTCTAACAAAGAAAGGAGCGCGCAATGTGAACACCGTAAAAGCGGTCGTTCAGAAGATCATCACGCAAGGGCCTCACGGTCCCTACGCAGTCGCAACGTCGGAAACACTCGATGGTTCAGTGACGTTCTCACTCGAACCGACAGTGTGGCAAGCAGAGGATTGGCCGGAGGCAGGAAGTGTAGTACTGCTCTCCAAAATCAGGCGAAAGCGCGCCGGGTGGCGTGCTAAAGCCGGACGGTTCGTAGAACTGTCAGACGAGCATCAGCAACAAGCAAGGAGAAAAGAGATGAGTAACAGCAAGCTGGTAGTTTCCTACGTCGAGGGCATCAAGGATTCCGAGCTTCGCAACACGATGCTGCGGATTCTCTTGAAGAGCAAGGGCGAGCCGGAGCAGGTCAAGGAGGTCGAGTTCATCCCGGCATCCAACGACTACCGCGGCAACTTCCGCGGAGAAGTCGATGATCGCCGCTCGCTCGTCATCTGCAACAACGGAGTGGCACTGCGTCTGCAACAGGACAACTTCCGCGGTGAGCAGTACCTCTTCAAGCTGATCGACCCGGAGTCCGGCAAGGCATTGAAGTTCCCGGTGTTCGACGGGGTCCTGCACGTGGACGATGAGTACCGGCAGAAGCCGCGCTACACGCCGAAGATGGACCTGCGTGCCTACCGGGACATCATCAAGAAGCGCACGGGCTACGACTTGCCACCGGTCGAACAGTGGGGCGCCGGACCCTACAACGAAGAGTTCCCCTACGGCGGTATCAAGCTCGCCATCGTGGAAACGGAATAGCCGTATGGCGCTGGGTGTGATATGTCCCCAAATGTAAGTACATATCAAAGCACACAACAGCCGACCCCTCAAAAGGTCGGCTTTCACTTTTATTTTGCGTTCGGCCGCCCGCTACTACTTACTAACTATTACTATATTATTCTCTCTATGTGTCTTTATTCGCTAAGTGCACCCACCTTTTCTCTGACCCCTATTTTACCCCTCTCTAACCCTGCCGCAGCGTATTCTGGCACATTTTGGCTGTCTGGTGCGTAATATCCGAGTTGCGGTGCCCAGTCCAGTACGGTATCAAGAAAGCGGTTCCAGTTTTCTGATAAGATGTCCACCACTCGACTCGCGCCAGCGAGGAGAGTGACCCCGAGCAAGGCCGAGCTTTCGCGAGGCCGCGTCGAGGGGCCATTCGCTCGAGAATCGCTGGCGCTCGCTCGTGGTAAACCAGAAAAAGGACCACCGTGAGAGGTGGTCCGGCTGGTTGTGCGAGACTGTGAGCGTCTACACGATGACGAGCTCCTCGCGGAGGATGAGGATCTGTTTTCCGCCTGTGCCCTCTTCGAGTTCCCTGCGCAGTGCGCGAAAGTACCGCATAGTACCTCTCCACCGCGATGCGAGCACCACGACCTGCCGATGGATGTTCGTCTCAACCTGGGCGTCGCGCTTCCCGACACCGCGTAGCGGTGGGCCCCAGGTATAACCGCCAAAGTCTCTTTCCAAAAGATCTTGGAGAAGGTCTACATCACGTGCGGAGAAGATTACTTCTCGTCCACCCTCAGTACGGAGCCATCTCGGGAGGAAGATGAGGAATTGCCACACCCGGTTCTCAAAGAACGACTGCGCTTGCCAATCGACCTGGAGTTGAGGAGCGGCATGAACACCAAGAGCAGAAGACTTGAAATCACGGACGCGGGTCATCTGGTTCCTCCTCCCTTTCCTCACCCCCAACGACGCGGAAGCGGATCCCCCTTCTCTGAAGTAAACGAACTGCTGCGTTCGACAGGAGGAAGCAGCGCGGGGGAACGCCGCTGTATGTTTCGTCTGCCTCATCAAGAAGGTCTATCGCTCGCAGGCGGTCCTCGTCGAAGTCAATCTGGATCAGCTGGGGCATATCTCGTCTCCTTTCTCAAAAGAGGCCGCGCGACTGTTTGTGCTAAGGAACGCAAGAGAGAAGTCTATGGCTTGCTGGGTTGTACGTCAATGTCCCACACGTGGTCCCAAGCGCTTTGTCACGAACGGCTTCGCAGATCAACATGAACCCGCGACATTTGCCCGTGGGCTCAAAGCGGGCAATGATAGAAAAAAGGATGGCCTCGATGATGCGAATCTCAAAAGTGTCGTCTTCGCTGATCCCTGCGGGAACGAGTTCGAGGTGAGTACGTTCCACGATTGAAACGTATGGCCGAAGTTCGCATCCGCCTGTGCTCGCTCCAGGAACTCCGTTCCCAGCGGCGTATCACGCGGTGGATGGAGGAGCTGCGCGACGAGATCACGGCGCTCTTCCTGCCCGGAGAGCGTATTGTGGTACTCTCCTCTGTCTGCGTGCATATGGGCGGAGAATTCACGGTGGATTGGGAGAAGCAGCAGATGTGCTGCAAGTGGCACGACTGGCGGTACGACATTGATTCCGGCGCGTGTGTCACCGTGTCGCTTCCCGGACGTAAACTCCGGCACTACGAGCACGAGGTGGTGGGGGACGACCTGTTCGTGATTTCCGACACATGAACATTATTACGAAGGAATACACGCGCGAGGTGGACGCGGGCCGCGCGGCGGTCCTGTGGAATTACTGGGATCATGAGCACCTCGTGGTGGTGCACAAAAACTACACGGACGCGAGGATCATCTATGAAGACGACCGCACCGCAGCGCTGCTCCTCACCTTTCGACTTCCGGTCCTGTCCTTCATCAAGTCGCACAGTCTCAATGTGATGGTG
>CAZAYE010000535.1:0-3552 GCA_964489255.1 uncultured Enterobacteriaceae bacterium | reverse complement strand
AGATGGTTGAGCAGTATCCCGACCATTGGTTATGGATTCACAGGCGCTGGAAACGGCGTCCGGACAGCGAGGCGCCGATTTATTGAATGAACGAATTTTCTCACTGCAGAGGGCAAAGACCATGTTTTCGCTTCCCTCACCCGCATCTCGATTTCCCCACTCCCTAACCCCCAGTCCCCAGCCCCCAAGAGGTTTCAGCCTGCTCGACCTGTTGATCGTTCTGTTGGTCTTGACGGTGATCCTGTTGGCGGCAGTCAAGCAATTTGGCACCTATAAGCCGCCTGCCCAGCAAGCTGCTCCTCCGGCACCGTCAGCGCCATCTCAGTCATAGAGGCGCTCTCCTGCCGGAGAGGGCCAAAAGCAGGAGCCGCCTTACCTACACCTCGACCTTCTGCAACAAGACGTCAGAACCTGCCAGCAATTCACTGACGGTGTGCAGCTTGTACTCTTTCTCGTAAAAGATGCGCTTGATGCCGGTATTGATCAGCACTTTGAGACAGTGAATACAGGGCGTATGGGTGACGTAAATGTCTGCGTCGCGGATACTGACGCCGTTCTTGGCGGCCTGAGCAATAGCATTGATCTCGGCATGGATAGTACGATAGCAGTTCTCCTCAACCTCACCGCTTGGGGTTTTTGACTGATAAATTAAGCACCCGATCTCGGTACAGTGTGGGAGTCCTGCTGGGGAGCCGTTGTACCCTGTAGCCAGGATGTTTTTGTCCCGTACAATCACCGCCCCCACTTTAGCGCGGTTGCAAGTCGAACGCTCAGCGACCTGGCGGGTAATGGTGAGAAAGTATTGGTTCCAGGAGAGCCGCTGATTCATGGTCGATATAAAAAGGTCAAGGGTCGCACGGCAGGAGCATATCCCGGCCGATAGGCCACCGGCGTGACTTCACCAGTAGGAAGCGCAGGACGGTCCGCAAGGCTAATCGGCACGGGCATAAATGTCAGAATGAACAAGGCGATTGTGCACCACCCATACAACTTGCGACGCGGATCAAGGGAAGAGGAGAGGTCCAGTGTAGGAGGATGATCCACTCCGAGCATTGACAGCAAAACCACCCAAAGAAACCATCCGACCCAACCGTGAAATCCCAGCAGGAGGATGGCAATAAGCGAACCCCGTGAGATCCAACGGTGCCAGTAACCAAACAGTGAGTACGTTACGTGCCCGCCATCGAGTTGCCCCACTGGCAAGAGATTCAGGAATGTGACAAAGAGACCGAACCAGCCAGCGAGCGCAATAGGGTGAAGGACGATGCTCACCTCGTTGGCTGAAACACCAAGCACGAGGCGGGTAAGTGCAGAAAACAGAAATGAATCGCCCAGGATGATCCCTCCCTCATCGAATGGATTCAGCGGACGGACCTCAGACAGGGAGAGCCCAAGAATTGCCGCTGGGATGGCGAGTACGACCCCTGCCCAAGGCCCAGCGGCGCCAACGTCAAACAGCGCCTGACGATTCGCAGGTGAGGATTTCATCCGGATAAAGGCACCAAAGGTGCCGACGAGAACAACGAAGGGTGGGGCTGGAATGAAGTACGGCAAGGTCGCGTGGATGCCATGCACGCGGGCCAACACATAATGTCCCATCTCGTGAAAGAGCAGGATCGACATCAGGGTTGCCGAAAAGGGCAGGCCGAGAAAAATTGTCTTCGGGTCGGAGAACGGATTGGCTCCTTGTTGAAACGCGCCTGCCATAGAAGTCGTGACCAAGGTAACGAGGAAAAGCGCGATGTGGAGCAGCGGCACTTTGCGCCGGGATAGGACTCCGGTCGAGGGCCTAGGATGATAGCCGTTAAGGTAGTAGGGCTCCTGTAGAGGCGGTAACGACATAGCGGTGATCTTTGTTTAGGTTGGGGTGAGATACACTGGCTGACCAGGACGAACTCCCAAGCGTTGCGCCGCCGACCCGTTCCGCACCGCAATTTCCAGCATTCCCCAACTGTTGATCAGCGCGGCAAGCGCGCCAATCTCAACGGTCGCATACGATGCGACAACGCCATGAATTCGCACGGTATTAATGCTAACCAAAAGGCTCTTGCTTGAAAAGGGACGCAAATCGACCTCAGTGATGTTGGTGATGAGGTTGCCGAAGTGATCGATATAAATCACGCTGCCCCTGAGCCCAGCCTCTCTGTGTTCGATGGCTGGAAGGGTCATCCGCTCCATCGTTGTGGCTAAGGGACCAAACTGCTCGGGCGCGACGCCAAGGGACAGATGAGCCGCCACTGGCGCGAATACATCCCGGCCGTGAAACGTGTGGCTGCGCGGGGAGAGAAAATACTCTGCGTTGGTCAGCTGAACGATGCGGACCACCACCTCAGCCGGCGCAGCGAGGCTCAAAAGTCCATTGTCTGGTCCGATGAAAAAGGCGGTCTGAGTTTCAACGAGAATCGCGTGCCGTGCGCTTCCTACTCCTGGGTCTACTACGGCGACATGGATCGTATGAGGAGGGAAGAACGCTGCCGCGCTTCGCAAGATCAATGCACCAGCCAGGACGTCCTGCGGAGGAACGTCGTGTGAGAGATCAACAAGAGAAACTGTAGGATTGATACCCAGGATCACCCCTTTCATAATTCCGGCAAAAGCCTCGTGGGAGCCGAAGTCGGTCAGCAGAGAGATGACACGGCGATCCATAGGTTCTTTCTAGCAGCCAGACCATAGCCTAGTAACCGGGCTAGAGAAAGAGGACAAAGCTTGCCTTATGCTTCGACAAGCTCAGCACGAACGGGTTTTACTCAGCGCAGGGAACGTTGCCGTTCGCCCGGGCGAAATGGAGCCACCATCACAGAAGGGGCTCATGGTAGACCACCCGGAATCGCTCCATCACGAGTGGAGCCTTCTCGGTGGGCTCCCGGCCGATACGAGCGCATTCCGAGATAAGGTAGTCCCAGTACATCGTCCGCCAACTCCGCAGAGAGCGGTCTCCCTCGCCGCCGTCGCGCGCGTACTCTTCTCCTACCTCGTCGAATGGGATGATGCGGACTTCCGTAGTCTGGATGATACACACCGGGTCATCCCCTCCATGAGTGACAATCCAGTAATCGCCAACCCGAGGGAGCGGTTTACCGTCCACTTCGTACGACCACAGGACTGAGCCTGTTGCTGTCTTGGTGCCGGCGAGGACGAGCGCAACGATTTCCCTTGCCCCCTCCGGCTTCGTGCCAAAGAAGAACGAGCCGATATACCTCGGAGGCTTTGTCTTCTCGTTTGGTAGAGCAGCCATAAACTGTTCCCAGTACTGCTCGACATTGGTTGCCATCAAGAGACTCCCGCTACAACTCCGCGCAGCTTATAGGAGCGCACCCGATTAACGCCGTCACACTGAGGGGCGAGCGTGCCCGAGCGTCCTTCTCCAGCGTAAAGTGCAACAGTGTCGCTCACCGGTACAGCAGCACCGCATCGCGCTCATCGAGCCATGAGGTCTCGTCAGGCGCAGTCAAGGCGTCGAGATCGGCTGGAACAGCGCTCGGATCATCCACCCACTGGCGCAACAGCTCGCTTCCGTTGAGAACATCAATGGCGAGCCGGTCATACTCATAC
>CAZAYE010000534.1:3107-3554 GCA_964489255.1 uncultured Enterobacteriaceae bacterium | reverse complement strand
TCCTTGGCCACATCAATGTGCTTGCTCGTCTTCGGGATATAGAAGGCGAGGGGCAACCACAGCGTTGCGCCGTTCTTGGAGGCATCCGGCCCGGGCAGGGCGAAGAACCCGATGTCGTTCACCTTGTCGGGCCAGTTCGTCGCAACGGTGGGCATCACCTGGGTCAGCATCGGGTACTGGGCGACCTCGCCGTCCGCGAGCATCTTCAACCCTTGCTCGAATCTCGTGGTCGCAAAGTCCTGCTGATACCAACCCTTCTCAAAACCTTCCTGGAGATGAGCGAAGCCCGCCCTCGCTTCAGGTATCTCGGCGTACTTGGCTTTATTGTTGGTGTAGTCCTCGGCGAAGTTTGGGTGAGCCTGCGCGACATTGTAGTTGTCGGCGAGGACGAACAACTGGGCCGTCCATGTGTCGCCGTACGTTTGGAGCACCGGCGGGATACCAGCC
>CAZAYE010000534.1:0-3097 GCA_964489255.1 uncultured Enterobacteriaceae bacterium | reverse complement strand
ATACCAGCCGCTTTGATCTTCTCGTTGTTCGTTGCGAACTCAGCCCAGGTCTTGGGCACACTGAGGCCGAGTTGATCGTAGATCTTCTTGTTGTAGAGGACGCCGCCGGCGCTCGCAAAGCCGACCGGCACGCCGAAGATCCCGCCATTCTGCGACACCGCGGGTTTGAACGAATCGGCTATATTGGCCATGAACGGCTCCTGCGAGAGGTCAACGAGCACCTCGGACGGATGCAGGGCCTGGAGCAGTGAGCCCGAGTTGTAGTAGAAGATATCGTTCATTTCGCCCGTCGCCAGGCGCGTCTTGACGAGATTATCCACCTCGGTGCCCCCAGCCGCTGCGACTTCGATTTCGAAGGTCACGTTTGGATGCAGCTCCGTATACGCCTGGGTGAGCGCCTCGATCATCAATGCATCGTTCACATTTTGAGCCCCGAGGAGGCTCAACGTGACGGGTTCCATTGAAGCGGGTTCAGTCGCGGCGGGCGCGCTGGTGGCGGCCGGCGTGCAGGCAGCCGCCAGGAAGGCGAGCGCGAGCAAGGCGCGCGCGACTAATACGAACGTTTGTCGGGTGTTCATGATCTCTCCTCCATGGAGTCGGATTGAGTTTCTGATAAGATGAAACTGGGCTACAATTGGGAGGCGGTACACGCCATCAGTTCAATAGGCCGATACTCCTTTCTCTTAAGAGTCTGATCACCAGCAGCCAGCGGTCTCAGCTCTCGGACGGGAATAAACGCTTGTTGGACGAGAAACTGCTTCTTCACGGGGTCTTGAAATCCCGTGAGCAGGTAGGGTGTGTACCGCTTTTGATTGGCGGTAACCCCAGCGTTCTGCGCCCGTTTTCGGGTGCGCGAATGTCAGCTATTCTCATCAGCTGTGGCGCTCTTCAGCCAGGCTTAAGAAGTCAGCCCGAAGTCGGGGCTAGCCCGGTTGAGTCGCGAATCACTAACCGGGCGGGACTAATGACCCGCTGCCGGGGCCGGTCGGGTTCCTGGATACGCGCTAGCAACAACTGAAAGGCCTCGCGCCCTAACCGGAATGCATCTTTAGAGACTGTCGTCAGGCGCGGCACCAGGTACTGTGCCATGGGAATATCGTCGTAACCGACTAACGATAGGTCGTCAGGTACCCGCAGGTTCAGATCACCGGCCGCCCGCAGAGCGCCGATGGCGAGAAGATCGTTGATAGCGAGAACGGCGGTAGGCCGCGCAGGAAGCTGGAGGAGCTTCAAGGCAGCCCGGTAACCATCCTCGAGGGTGGGCCCACACTCCACAACCAATTCTGGATCGAATAGACCTGCTGCCCGAAGGCTGTCCTGGTAGGGCACCAGACGGTCCTCACCGAGTTCTGACCCTCCAACGCCATAAATCATCCCAATCCGGCGATGCTGCAACGATAACAGGTAGGCCATCACTTCCCGCGTTGCTTCGCCGTAATCCGAGACGACACAGTCCACGTTGTATAAGTCATTGAGCTCGACGACTGGAAGCCGCCGCTCCCGGAGTTGGGCCAGGGTTTTCTGGGCTTCTTCTGAAATCAAGATGAAGGAACTGACCAGGATCAGACCATCAATACGGCGACGCGCCAGGTCTTTGAAGATGTCAACGGCATAGTCCTCGGTGAGCGCTGTGCTGGAGAGCAGGATGTGATAGCCTGCAGCGCGAGCCGCCTGCTCAATCCCTGTGGTTCCTTCGCAGAAATGGGGATTGCGCAGGTCGGGAATGATGACGCCAATCGTGTTTGTGCTACCTGATCGCAGAGCCTGGGCGCGTGCGTCGGGTTCATAGCCAAGCTCCTCCATGGCGTTCCGCACCCGTTCGAGAGTCTCCTGCGAGATCGGCACTCGACCCTCAGTGAGGCCGTTGAGGACATATGACACCGTCGCCCTCGAGACGCCGGCTTTGCGGGCAACATCGGTTTGGGTTGGTCGCTTCACTAGTGCTCCGGAGATTGCGCTGAGCTGGCAAATGCCAGGTTGAGCAAAGACACACGTGTCAGGTTACGCGAGACAACTTACACGAGTAAATTGTTTAGCAAGATAGCATATGCTACCAGCAAGAGTCAACAGCCAAATGGCTTCGATTTGACTTCGTTTTGGTTTCGTTTATTATGACTAACGAAAGAGCGTTTTCGACTTTCAGGCTGATCCCCCTATGGCAGACACGCAACTCCCCTTCTCAACCGAACAGCGGCGTGAGACCATCCTGCGTCATCTGAGTAGCCACGGTCGCGGGGGTGTCAACGAGTTGAGCCGGCTCGTCGGCGTTACGGAAGTGACGATTCGGAAAGATCTGGAATACTTGGAGACGCAGGGGCTGGTGACACGCGTTCACGGCGGCGCCCTCATCTCCGGGAGAGGCCGACTCGAGCGAAGGTTTGCAGCGCGCGAGAAGGAGAACCTGGAACACAAACGCCGGATCGCTCAGGCCGCCGCAGCCCACATCCAGTCCGGACAGCGCATCTTCCTGGACGCAAGCACGACCGCCCTCCAGGTCGCGCGTCTCATCCAAGACCGCGACGACCTGGTTGTGGTCACCAACGGTCTGTACACGGCTTTGGAGCTAAGTTTCAGTGAGGGCATTACGACCATTGTCATCGGCGGCACGCTCCGGCGTCGCTCCAATTCTCTCGTGGGCAATTTGAACGACGACCTGACTCAGCGGCTCCGAGTGGATGTTGGTTTTTACGGCGCGCGAGGGGTGACGGCCAGTGACGGTCTGATGGAGGCGGATCTCGATGAGGCTCAGCTGAAACAACGGATGGTCAAGGCTTCTACAACCGTGAT
Organism: uncultured Enterobacteriaceae bacterium; assembly: GCA_964489255.1. Taxonomy (GTDB): domain Bacteria; phylum Desulfobacterota; class Binatia; order Bin18; family Bin18; genus CAZAYE01. The sequence goes on along the minus strand of CAZAYE010000534.1, from coordinate 310 downwards.
CGGCATTGCCGATGCCAGCAAGTTCGGGGCGAAGTTCTTCAGCGTGTTCGCCTTGCCAGGGGAAATTGATCGCATCATCACGGATGGGCGGATACCGGCCGCCATGACATCAGCCCTGCAGGCACAGGGCATCCAGGTCGATATAGTTTAGTTGGGGCGCTCAGGTCCTTGCTCTTCATTAACCTCAAACAGTCCACCGATGTGTAGGTTTCTCACTGCGAGACCAAGATCAACTCTTCTGTCAACGAACCATGTGCATAATGCACATGGTTCGTTGACAGAGTGAGCTTCAGCACACATCTACCAACAG
>CAZAYE010000533.1:0-3558 GCA_964489255.1 uncultured Enterobacteriaceae bacterium | reverse complement strand
ACCGCGAGCCGCCCAGCCGTGTCCTTTCACGTTTAGCAGGAACCGCACGCGGGCGGCGATGCGGTGGCGCGCGTTGTTAAGCCTCTCCCCTCAGAATGGAGAAGGCCCAATGATTTCCCAGCCGTGGCGACGGAAAATTTCTGCACCGTCCGGATCATTTACTATCTCCGCAAACGGGCGCTGCACTCGGCTTAATTCCTCAAACACTTTCCCCGCCTGGGCCGGGGCGTACATGAAAATGGCTCGCCCGGTGTCACCTCCACTGTTCTTCCACGCGTGTGGAATGCCGCGCGGCATGAAGGCGCAAGCGCCAGGCCCGCCCGCACTGACCTGATCGCCGATTTGGAAGGTAAATTCTCCGCTCAGCACGTACATCACCTCATCGCTGTTGTGGTGGAGATGGAGCGGCGTTTCGGTGCCGGCTGGCGCGACTTCCTCGAACACCATGACACTCTCCCCAGTCTGCACGCTTTGCAACTTGAGCGCTCCCGGTCACCGTTTGCCGCCCAACCGAAATCTTTCAGGTTCACCTAAACCGCAAGCGGGCGGCAATACGGTGCACTGGGTTTGTTAGCCCGCATGGCTCTGAACGGCGGCGACATTTTACTTTTGTTTACCTTCCTTCACTGCCTTCTGTTTGCTTCCTAGCACATTCACTTCAGCCCCGCCTTTCGCAGGGCGGCAAGAACACGCTCTGATTCCACTGGGTCTTTGTAGACAGGTCGCTGTCGCACTCCATCCAAGGAAATATACGGATTAAACTTCAGGAGCGCCGCCACCATCGCCTGGGCCTCGGCGTCGCGGCCTAATTCGCTATAGATGACAACTAAGGTTCGCATGGCAAGCCCATTGGGGCGTATGTCGAGGGATTTCTTGAGCGCCTCGATTGCTTCCTCAGTGCGCCCGGCCAACCGATAGGCGTCTCCTAAAGTCGCGAGGTAATTGGATGTGAAGATAGGACTGCGAGGATTGAGGCGGATCGCTTGCTCCAGCCTGCCGATCGCTTCTTCAGAACGACCCACCGCATTGAGGGACAATCCCAACGTTGCGTATGCAGACCCCCAGCTTGGTCCCAGGGCAAGCGCGCGCTCCAGCTCAGCAATGGCTTGCGCATATTGTTGCTTCCAGAAATAGATGCTTCCCAAAAGCTCGTGGGCAACGGGCAGAGAATCATCCAGCGCAATCGCCTTCTGTCCATACTCCCAAGCGCGCTCCAACGCTTGCGGATCTTGAGTCCACTGCGCAGCCCATTGGAAGACATGCTGGAATCCCGTGCACGAATACGCCTGCGCGTACGTGGGATCTAATTCAATGGCTTTCTCACAGAGCTGCCGCGCCTGTGCATTGCCCTCTTTCCCCTGAAACGAAGCCTCCCAGGCGCGCTGCCGCAACTCATAGGCTTCGAGATTGACGCTATAGGTACGCTCTAATTGCTCCTGCTCAACATTGGTCAGTCTCGGAGCTAGATGCGCCACGATCTTGTGCACGATCTCATCTTGGAGCGCGAAGATGTCTTTGAGGGGTCGGTCGTAGCGCTCAGACCAGAGATGATAGCCGGTGGTGGCGTCGATGAGCTGTGCCGTCACCCGTACCTGGTCATTCGCCCGGCGGATACTGCCCTCTAACACATACCGCACTCCAAGTTCGCGGCTGACATCTTGAACCTTCACGTCCTTGCCCTTGTAGGTAAACGCGGAGCCGCGCGCGATGACAAAGAGGCCGGAGAGCTTCGAGAGGTTCGTGGTAATATCCTCGACAATCCCATCACCAAGGTAGTCCGGTTTGGCATCATCGCTCATGTTGGCGAAAGGCAAGACGACGATGGAAGGTTTATCCGGCAAGGGTAGGGCTGGCTGAGACTCTGCAGAAACACTCCTCTGCGGTTGCCCAGGGGTGGGGAACAGCAGGCGATAGGTCACCACGCCAACCCACAGCAGCCCCAACAGGGTGATGGTGACTTGCGCGGTCCGGTGCCATGACGTGAGCTTGAGCCGCTGCACCTGCAGCCGTTGGCGTACGCCTGTGGGGTGCTCAGACAGCAAGGTATACACCGGCTCGCGCTGGGCAATGTTTTTCAGCTTTGGTCGGCCTAAAGAGACAACCAGCCCCAAGGGGAGTTTCTTCTCCACCTCCCGGTAGACCACCTGGGAGAGACAGATGGTGTCTGGCTCCGCCAGGGCTTGCAGCCGGGAGGCCACATTGACGCCGTCCCCGAACACGTCCCCATCCCGCTGCACGATGTCCCCTGAGTGGATGCCGATGCGGACGTGAATCTGCTCGTCTTTGGCTTGTGCAGCATTGTGCGTGCGAAACTGACGCTGAATCTGTTGCGCGCACTGCACGGCGTGGACCACCGAAGGGAAGTCCACCAGAAAGGCATCGCCCACGGTCTTGATGACCGTACCGTGATGTGCGGCAACCGCTTGCTGAATGATCTGGTTATGTGTTTCTAACAGCCGCAGCGTGCGGGCTTCATTGCTGCTCATCTGGCGGCTAAAGCCCACGATGTCCGTAAACATGATCGCGGCCAGTCGCCGAGTCTCTGACTGCACTGCGCTGCTAGGGTCTTTCTTCATAGGTCAGGATTATTCTGCTGGTATTGTGTTACTGTCAACTGTCTACGGTATGCGGGCTAACGTCCGCGATGACGCGCACCATGCGATGCGCGCAGCGCCGAGCGGACGGTGTCGCTGTCCATCGCGCTGTTAGGCCTCACCCGTTCAGGTGCCCTCGACGTCGGCCTTGGCATTGGTAACTGCATCACCTTCCGTTATCGAGGTAGCACGTTGAGTCTTTCGCTCTTGCTTCCGTTTGCGCCGCAAATCGTCTGCTTCGATCAACTGTTCTAGAGAGTGCACGTGCGGTGGTTCTGAGCGACCGAAGCTTTTGCGATAACACTGCACGATAAAATCGGGCAGTGCAACCTTCCACGGTTCTTGGCGTTCGTTGGCCAAGGACCCGAACTTCTTCGGATTCATTCCCAGTTCCCGAGCCATTTGAATGTGCGCGTGGCTTAATTTGAAGCGCCGTCTTGCTTCAAACCAGGGCTGCAACTTCGAAGGGATGCGTTTCATGTCACTTCAGCTGTCTGCCTAAGGGCAGCGCGGCGGTCCCATGTGAGGCCGAACGCCGCCAGTCACCTGCCGCCGCCCACCCGTAACGGTTCAGTTCAAGCAGATCCGCAACAGGGCGGCGGTCAGGTGCAATGGTTTGTTATGCGGCATCATTCATTCGTCCAAGAAGGGTCTGCTATCGGCAAAAAGGAAATGTTCAATTGACGCCGCCAACCAGCTCAGCTGCCTTGCCGCCCAAAATCATGCGCTTTTCCGCCTCTCCGAGGTCAGGACACCGGCTGACGAAGCCGACCGGGTCGGTTTCGCCCACCGGATAATCCGACCCAAGAACCAAACGGTCAGATCCTACGATCTTGATCAAGGCGCTCAGTATGCTTGGATCATAGAGGCAGGTGTCATAGTGAATGCTTCTCAGGTACTCGCTAGGCCTTCGAGTTATGTTCTTCATACTCTGGGGCGCGTTTTTCACGTTGCGGTCGAGCCG
>CAZAYE010000532.1:0-3558 GCA_964489255.1 uncultured Enterobacteriaceae bacterium | reverse complement strand
GCTCCCAGGTGTGATCAAGCGCTTTGGCAGTACCGACGCTTTACGCCATACTCTGCATGAGATGCAGCAACGCCTGTATCGAGAGGAGACGGCATGAGCCGAGAGCAGCTAGCAAACGACATCTGGCGCGCCTGCGACATCATGCGCCGCGACAACAACTGCGGCGGTGTCATGGAATACGTGGAGCATCTCGCCTGGCTGCTGTTTCTCAAATTCCTCGATGAGCAAGAGGCCATCTTCGAGACCGAAGCAGCCTTGTCGCAGCGGCAGTACAGCCGCATTATCAGCAGCCCATATCGCTGGTCAGAGTGGGTCTCCAAAGCTCTGGGCGCCAGGCGCGGGGAGAACGCACGTCGTACAGCTCCTGAGTGGGATGGAGAGCAACTCATGCGCTTCCTCCATGGGGAGTTATTACCCCACCTGGCCTCTCTATCGGGCTCGCCTGATCGCGAGATCATCGCTGGTGTCTTCAACGACCGCAATGTCATTGTCTGCGCCTCGCCCTATAACCTCAAGGATGTCCTTGAGATTATTGATAGCATTGACTTCGCCAACTTGGACGATATTCATACCGTGTCGCATGTCTACGAAGACTTGCTGAGAAAGCTCGGACAAGAAAATCGGCTCGCTGGTGAGTTCTATACGCCGCGTCCGGTCATTCGCTTTATTGTACAGGTTATCGATCCACAGATCGGCGAGACGGTCTATGACCCGGCATGTGGCACATGTGGCTTTCCCGCCGAAGCATACGAACACATGCACCACCAGGAGCAGACTCATAAGGATTATGAACTTTTACAGCGGAGCACTTTCTTCGGCCACGAAAAGAAGCCGGTGCCGGCGCTACTCGGTCTCATGAACATGGTGCTGCATGGGGTAATGACACCACAGATCCGCCGCCGTAACACCCTGGAAGAAAACATCCGGAATGTCTTGGAGCGCTTCGACGTAGTGCTGACCAATCCCCCATTTGGCGGTACCGAAAATGCGCAGATTCAGCAAAACTTCCCGATAAAAGCCAACGCTACAGAGCTATTGATTCTCGAACACATTATGAAGAAGCTCAAACCCCGCGATGGTGCTCGTTGCGGCATGGTCGTCCCTGAAGGCACGCTGTTTCGCGGTGGTGCCTTTGCCACCGTCAAACAGGAACTCTTGGAAAACTTCAACCTTTTTATGGTAATCAGCCTGCCACCTGGTACCTTTGCCCCGTATTCCGACGTCAAGACTGCATTGCTGTTCTTCGAGCGTCCTGGTCCCACCAGGGAAATTCTCTACTACGAGATGCCGCTTCCTAAAGGGCTGAAGAAATTCAGCAAAGGTAATCAGATTGCCGACGAGCACTTCGCCGAAGCACGTCAGATCTGGAAACGTTGGCAAGCGTGCCGTACAAGCCAGGCGCCACGCCCTGAACAGACAGATAAGAGCTGGATAGAAACTGCAGGCACTATCGCCGAACATGGCTACGACCTATCAGCCAAAAACCCGAATAGTTCCGATGAGGAATACTTACCGCTCCCGGCTGAGCTGACTGCCATGCTGATCGAGAGTAGCCGTAAATTTCATAGCATTGTCGAACGCTTGCATGTGTTGGTCGCCAGTGGGAAGGAGGTATGATGGTCAAGACAGGGGTTGCTAAGGTGCAAACCGTAGAGGGACTATGGGAATTGCCTACTGAGTGGGAGTGGGTGCCGCTAGGTGAGATGTGTGACGTGGCTATTGGAGGAACGCCTAGTCGTAGTAATCCCAACTATTGGGGTACGGGCCACACATGGGTCTCTATTGCCGATCTCAATGGAGGAATCGTAACGGATTCTAAAGAACAAATAACTAATCTTGGAGTTAAAAATTCTAATGTCAAAGAAGTTGAACCTGGCACAGTTTTAATGAGCTTCAAATTAACAATTGGAAAAATTGGTATTGCAGGAAAGAAACTGTACACGAATGAAGCAATTGCGGCATTACCAATAAAAAGTACTTGGAAAACAAACCTGGAGAATTACTTTCTTTTCTATGCCTTACAGACAGTTCCATTGAGTGGTGAAGCTGATCTTGCTGTTAAAGGGAAAACGCTTAATAAACAGAAGCTGGCACGTATTCTTCTCCCGATACCATTTCCGAATGACCCATTCAAATCTTATAATATCCAACGACGTATCGTAGCCCGTATTGAGGCGCTACTGGCTGAGGTAAGGAGGGCTCGCACACTCCTTGAACAAATGCGCTATGATGCTTCTAGGCTGATATATGCTGCCTTACAAGAAGTGTTCCCAAGAAGCGAGAAAGCTCTGCCACAAGGCTGGTGTGTGAAAACTATTGAGGATATCAAACCCATTGACCGATCTCCGGTTCAAACGGGACCATTTGGGGCTCAACTAAAGTCTGAGGAGTTTGTCGACATGGGTATCCCCGTAGTTGCTATTGGAAACGTTCAGTGGGGCAAGTTAAATACTAATCAGTTAAACTACGTGACTCCTGTCAAAGACAAACAGTTGTCCAGATACAAGCTCCGTACAGGAGATATTCTTTTCACTAGAATGGGCACTGTTGGTCGCTCGTGTGTGGTTCCTACCTTCGCCGATGGATGGTTGATGACATACCACTTAATTCGTGTTTCAGTTAACCCGGAAAAAGCAATGCCGGAATTTGTTTTCTACTGCTTCCGTGGAGCGAACACTGTTGCAAATCAAATCCGTGAGAAGGGTAGAGGAGCTACAAGAGAAGGTGTGAACTCGCAGATATTACGCGAACTTCGCCTACCACTTCCGCAGCTAAAGCAACAAAAGCAAATCGTTGCCTATCTCAATTCCATCCAAGGGGGGATAGACGAAATGCAACAAAGCCTAGACCAAAAGAACAAGCTCATCGACCAACTTGAGCAGTCCATTTTACAACAGGAATTCCGGGGAGATCTGTAAATCATGCCGAGTGTGCGCGAGTTACTCAATCAGGTCTGGGCGTTGTTCCGCCAGGCCGGCATTGCCGATGACCTGACAATTATTGAGCATATTGCCGCACTGCTCTTACCGAAACATATTCCCGACTCAAACGACGAGCGATGGCCTCGTGTACCACCAGCACGCCCTGGCTTGGACATCGACGCAATCCAGTGGATGCTCACCAATGCGATATGCCAAGCCGGTGGTGCAGCAGCGCTTTTCGAGCGTCACGTGCTCTTTCGTCTGCCCTCTATGCTCCCTGGTGGGCGTTATCCGACGCCACGGCATATTGTGACAAGCCTGCTGCGCCTGGCAGGCGTTGCACCGACGCATCGCCTGGGTGACTTTGCATGCGGCAGCGGCGGTTTCCTGGTGTATGGTAGGGGAGAGGGCAGGGGCACAACAGGACCAACCATCGGTGTCGAGCTGGCGCCCGAATGGGCACGGCTGGCCTGGGCCAATGTCACCCTACACGGCTTATCCTCACCGCGCATTGCTATTGGTAACGCCTTGCAAGTGTGTAGCACTGGAGGCGCCCTTGTCAGTGAGACGTTTGATCGTATCGTGATGAATCCGGCTTTTGGCGAGAAAATCGACCCGCGACTGGCCACAGAAGCCC
>CAZAYE010000531.1:0-3565 GCA_964489255.1 uncultured Enterobacteriaceae bacterium | reverse complement strand
AGGACGCTGAGCGGAGTTTCATGCTCTGCAAGCATAGGAAGGAGGCTTCGTGTCGCTACTCATCCTGCGTCACCCGCAGGACCTCAGCTACAGTGGTAGTGCCTTCGCGTACTTTGCGCCAGCCGTCTTCACGCAGGGTGCGCATGCCCTGGCTGACGGCAAAGTTTTTGATGATGTCGGCTGATGAGCGCTTGAGAATTAACTGACGCACCCCTTCGTTCATTGGCAATAACTCAAAGATACCGCTGCGGCCGCGATAACCGGTCATTGCGCACTCATCGCATCCCTGCGCTTCGTAGGCCGCGACGGGAATCCCAGACTGGCCATTAGTCGTCTGGCCATTTGCCTCTGGAATCACTCCCACCTCAACTGGACGCCGGCAGTGACGGCAGAGGGTGCGGACCAGACGCTGAGCCATAATCCCAAGCAGTGACGATGCCAAGAGGTAGTCTTCGACCCCCATCTCTAATAAGCGTGAGACTGCACCGGCAGCATCGTTGGTGTGCAGGGTCGAGAACACTAAGTGACCAGTGAGCGCCGCCTGGACCGCGATCTCTGCGGTCTCGTAGTCACGGATCTCACCGACCATGATTACGTCCGGGTCTTGTCGTACGATCGACCGCAACCCGTTGGCAAAGGTGAGCCCAATCTGGGGCTTCACGTGAATCTGATTGACCCCCCGCAACTGATATTCGACTGGGTCTTCGATGGTAATGATTTTTTTGTCCGGTGAATTGATCTTATCGAGGGCACCATACAAGGTAGTAGTTTTTCCACTGCCAGTCGGCCCGGTCACCAGGATCATGCCATAGGGCCGATTGATTAACTTGTCGAACACTTGCAAAGTATCGTCCGGGAATCCGAGCGAATCGAGCGTCACCGAGATGCTCGAGCGATCGAGAATACGCATGACGACACTCTCACCATAAAGCGTAGGCAGCGACGACACGCGCAGGTCGATCTCACGTCCTAACATCCGCAACTTAATGCGGCCGTCCTGCGGCAACCGGCGTTCAGCAATGTTGAGCTTAGCCATCAATTTGACGCGCGAAATGAGTGCCGCCTGGAGTTTCCGTGGTGGCGCATCGACGTCGTGCAGGATGCCATCAATACGGTAGCGTATGCGGAGTTCCTTCTCGAACGGCTCGATATGAATGTCGGACGCGCGCTGCTCCAGCGCACGTGCGATCATCGCATTGACTAGCCGAATGACCGGAGCCTCACTCGCCAAGTCGCGCAGGTGTTCGACATCTTCCTGGTCTTCCTCGAGATACTCGATTTCCCCGACCTCATCGCCTCCAATCGAGCGTTCCTCGGTCACGCCATCGGCATAATACGTATTCAGCGCTTCGAGGATGTCGCGTTCTCGGGCAAGACGGAGGAGCAAGTGCAGGCCGGTTGCTTTCTCTACTGCTTCGATAACCGCCAAGTCTCCAGGGTCTGCCATAGCCACGACCAACTGCCCATCTTGGAGTGACAGCGGACACAGGCGTGCCTGGCGGAAAAACCCCGGATTGATAGTGGCAAGGGCCGGCGGCCCCTGGGGAAAATCGCGGGCATGGACGATCGACGCCTGGTAATAGTCAGCGAGCAGTTGGAGGAGATCATCTTCCGAGAGGAAGCCGAGTTCGACCAGCAACCGTTCCACAGGCTCGCTGCGTTCCTGCTGCACCCGCTGGATCTTGCGGAGGTCATCGGGAGAAACTTTGCCAGTGCCGAGAAGTAGCTCTTCGAAACGGGTCATAACCAAGTCGTCAGCTGAATGCGGGATTACTTCTTCACCCTATTAGTCAATCAACGAGCCGATTCGCTCCCACCGTACCCAGCGATCTGCGCCATCCCATGACCAGTAGATCAGAAATGCTTTGCCTTTCACTTCATCGAGGTCAACAAAACCCCAAAAGCGGCTATCGTGGCTGCGGTCACGATTGTCCCCCATGACGAAAAGTTTGTTTGGCGGGACGGTCGCTGGGCCGTAATTATCGCGCAAACCGGGGATTTCCCGATTCGCATCGGCAAACGCTGCTTGGGGAAGATCGAATTTTATGCCATTGACGTAGACTTGTTTGTGACGGATTTCGACTGTATCTCCGCCAACTGCGACCACCCGCTTGATGAAATCTTTGCTCCGGTCTTTCGGATAGACAAAAACGATGACATCCCCCTGGTGCGGTTGCCCCCACTGGACCACTACTCTCTCGAAGGGATAGGGCACCCGTAGACCATAGAGGAATTTATTGACTAAGATATGGTCGCCAATCTGGAGAGTTGGCAGCATCGAGCCTGAGGGAATCTTGAAGGCCTGGACAATGAAGCTGCGAATAAAGAGCGCCAAGACCAACGCGACGATTAACGCTTCAGCATATTCGCGCGCAACGGATTTTTGCTTGCTCTTGGCCTGAGGTGCAACTTGGCTCCTGGCTTGCAAGGAGGGTTGTACTATCCCAGAGGCTTCTTCTACCTGAGTTTTATCTCTGAACATATCGGTTTCGTGCTGGCCATGTTGCGGGCGTTAGGTATCTCTGACTCGCAGAAGCGCCAAGAACGCCTCTTGCGGAATCTCAACGCGCCCGACCTGCTTCATGCGCCGCTTTCCCTCTTTTTGTTTTTCTAGCAGTTTTCGCTTACGGGTAATATCCCCACCGTAGCATTTAGCGGTGACATTCTTCCGTAGCGGTTTGACCGTTTCTCGGGCAATGATTCGGCCACCAATTGCCGCCTGCACCGCCACCTCAAACATTTGCCGGGGGATGAGTTCTCGCATTTTCTGGACGAGTTCTCGCCCACGGGTGTACGCCTGATCCTGATGGACGATCAGCGAGAGCGCGTCCACGAGCTCACCGTTGATGCGGATGTCGAGCTTCACCAGAGCCGCAGGCCGCAAATCGAGCATCTCATAGTCGAACGACGCGTATCCCCGACTGACCGACTTGAGGCGGTCGTAGAAGTCAATCACCACCTCATTCAGCGGTAATTCATAGAGCAACAATGCACGGTTGGCGCTCGGGTATCTGATCTCGCGCTGCACCCCTCGCCGCTCCTGACATAATTGCAACACGTTCCCTAAAAACTCAATCGGCTCGTGAATGGTCGCAAGAATGAACGGTTCTTCGATATGATCGATTTGCTGTTCGGGCGGTAACATCGCCGGGTTATCGACCAACAACGTGTCACCAGCAGTGGTGATCACCCGGTACTCAACCGTCGGCGTGGTCGTAATGAGGTCCAACCCGAATTCCCGTTCGAGGCGTTCTTGCACGATTTCCATGTGCAGAAGCCCGAGAAATCCGCAGCGGAAGCCAAATCCCAGGGCTAGAGAGCTTTCTTTTTCGTATGTGAAGGAGGCATCGTTCAAACGCAGCTTCTCCACGGCATCGCGCAACGCCTCGTACTGGTTGTATTCGACCGGGTAGAGGCCACTAAAGACCACGGGCTTCACCGCTTTAAACCCCGGCAACGGTTCAGCCGTCGGTCGCTCAGGATCAGTCACAGTGTCACCAATCCTCGCTTCAGTCACCTCCTTGATGCCAGCCATGACAAAACCCACCTCGCCCGGCCCCAACGA
>CAZAYE010000530.1:0-3568 GCA_964489255.1 uncultured Enterobacteriaceae bacterium | reverse complement strand
GATCATGCCTAGTCTCGTGGGCTCGGAGATGTGTATAAGAGACAGTGCTCGTGATCTGTCGCCGGCACTTTGTCGTGAGACGCTTGAGAGCTTCCCGGAAGTGAGCGAAGGGGAGGTGGTCCGTCACTTCACGCGTTTGTCGCAATGGAACCTCAGTGCAGCAACCACCCTGTATCCGCTCGGTTCGTGTACGATGAAATACAATCCACTCGTGAACGAGCTCGTGGCGCGGCTGCCAGGGTTCGCACAGCTTCACCCCTTGATTCCCGCTGAGTACGCGCAGGGAGCGCTTGAATTGCTCGCCAACCTCGAACGCTGTCTGGCGGAGATCAGTGGCATGGATGCGGTGTGTTTGCAGCCCGCGGCCGGCGCGCAAGGTGAACTCACGGGCATGAAACTGATCCGTGCCTACCACCAAGACCGTGGGTCCCCACGTAGGAAGGTGCTGATCCCGGGTAGCGCCCATGGCACCAACCCGGCCTCGGCGGCGCTGTGCGGGTATGAAGTGGTAGAGGTGCCAACCGGTTCCGCCGGTATGCTGGAAGCGGCGATTGTGGCAAAGTTTGTTGATGCTGACGTTGCTGCACTCATGGTGACCAACCCGAATACGCTCGGATTGTTCGAGCAGGAGATCTTACCAATCACTGCATCGTTGCATGCGCATGGCGCCCTGGTCTATCTGGACGGTGCAAATTTGAATGCCCTCATGGGAGTGGCAAAGCCGGGTCACATGGGGGCAGACGTGATCCAGTTCAATTTGCACAAGACGTTCTCTACCCCGCACGGTGGTGGGGGCCCAGGTGCCGGTCCAGTGGGAGTGAAACAGATTTTGGCGCCGTATCTCCCGGTGCCGCGCCTGGTGCGAAGTCAGGAAGGCTACTGCTGGAGTGAGGAGTTTCCTCAGTCGATCGGCAAAGTTCGGGCGTTCTACGGCAACTTCGGTATTCTGGTCCGCGCATATGCGTATATCCTGGCAATGGGCAGCGATGGTCTCACCCAAGCCACCCGCATGGCTGTGCTCAATGCCAATTATTTACGCAAACGCCTAGAGCAGGCGTATGACCTCGCGTATGCGACACCCTGCCTGCACGAGTGTGTTTTTTCTGACGACTCATTTCGCCACGCAGGCGTGAAGACGCTCGACATCGCCAAGCGGCTGCTCGACTACGGGTTCTATGCGCCGACGATCTATTTCCCTCTGGTGGTGAGTGGGGCACTGATGATCGAACCAACCGAAACCGAGAGTAAAGAAACCCTTGATGAATTTGCTGAGGCCTTGCTGGCGATTGCGCAGGAGATCCAGGACAAGCCTGCTGCACTCAAAGACGCACCGTTGACTACACCGGTCAGCCGTCTCGATGAAACCCGCGCGGCTCGGCATCCGGTGTTGCGGTGGAAGAAGTAAGATGAACTTTCAGCGGCCAGCAATCGGCAGTCAGCAGGACAAAGACTCAGAGAAGACTTTCGCTCTTTTCGGCTGACAGCTGATAACTGATGGCTTCCTTCCGATTGACAGTTGCGCTGCAATAATGCGACACTAGAGTGGCCAAAAAGGAGGAAGGCTATGCCAGAGCCCGTTCCGCTGCGCTCACCGCGCATGCAAGCGCAAGAAGACGATCCGGTCGAACTCTTTTTTTCCCGTGGTGTGACCGACGGCTTGCCTGTTGTGCCGCCCACTGAGGAACGGGTCAAACGCATGCTTGCCGGTGCGGATCGTGATCCGCAGGAAGTCCTCGGCACGGTTGGGCCCAACTACGGCCGTGCTACGGTTGAGAAAGTTGCGATTAATGCTGTCATGGCCGGGTGCCACCCGTCCTATTTCCCTGTAGTCCTCGCTGCTGCTGAGGCGCTCTGTGACGAGAAATTCAACGCCCACGCGCTCAACGTTACGACCTTCTCGGCTACGCCGTTGACGATCATCAACGGCCCGATCCGCCAGGAGATCGGCGTGAACTGTGGACACAATGCCTTAGGGCATGGGTTTCGCGCCAATGCGACCATCGGACGAACGTTACGTCTTCTCATCATGAACATCGGTGGCGCCAAACCCCAGCAAATCACTAAGGCAACCCTCGGGCATCCAGCCCAGTTCACTTTCTGTGTTGGCGAGAACGAAGAAGAAAGCCCCTGGGAGCCGTTACATGTGGAAAAAGGTTTCCGTCCTGACCAGAGTACGGTGACCATATTTGGTGGGCATTCGCCTTTCCAAATCAGCGACCACGCCAGCCGTACGGCCGAGCAACTGGCGCTGTCGATCGGTTGGACCATGGCATCGGTCTGGAACCATAAAAACTTCCCGCTGTTCTCCGATACCGTGCTCATCGTTGGCCCGGAACATGCCAAAACGTTTGCGCAGGACGGCTGGTCCAAGCACGACCTGCGCCAGTTTCTCTTTGAAAAAATCCGCCGGCCTCTGCGTGAACTCCGCCCAGGGGTGAACGGCGGTGAAGGCGCAGGGGTCAGTATGATTCCCCTGCAAAATAAGTCTGCTGAACCGCCAACTGATGATACGCTGTATCCCAAGTTTCCTGTGCCCGAGAGCATTCTCATCATCGTTGCCGGTGGTACAGCCGGCCGTTTCTCGGCCGCGGTTCCTGGCCTTGCCCGAGGCGACTTCGGTAGCCGTGTCACAACCAAGGAAGTTCGTCGTTAAAAAAAGGAGGTGTCTTATGGGAGAAGTGTTTCTTGATCCCACCGATAAGGTGGACTACGGAGAAAAAACTTTTGCTCCGCGGCTCGATACCTTGGCTGGGAAGACGATTGGCTTGTTAGATATCAACAAAGCCAAAGGCTCGTTTTTTCTTGATCGTCTAGAGGAAGTGCTGCGTGAGCGCTACGGAGTCAAAGATGTCCTGCGCCGCAAGAAAACCTCACCGGGGCGGCTGGTGCACGAGCCGGTGAAGGCGGAACTGCGAGAGAAGTGTGACGCAGTCATTGAAGCCCTCAGTGATTGAGGGGGCTGCATTTCGTGCAGTTCGCACGACGTAGTCTACTTTGAAGAGCAGGGAATTCCGACCGCGAATGTTGCGACCACTGAGTTTCTTGGCGCGGCCCATGCGCAGTGTGCTGCTCTCGGAATGCCGCAGTACGAGCCGATTCTGGTGCCGCACCCGATCCAGCCCAAACTTCCGGATGAAGTCCGGGTGCTCGCCGACCAGGTGATCGAGCAGATTGTCGCCAAATTGTTGAAGCAGCGAGTGCAGCAGGCGGCGTAGACTTGTCCTTTCATTTTAACTTCGTCCAACTTGCGCTAATGGGTTCCCTCTCCCCTTGCGGGAGAGGGCTAGGGTGAGGGGGCGTATGGCAGAGTTGAAACTGTAACATCTTCTTACCCTGACCTTTACGCAAACAGCAAGTAGCCTGGATTCCGCTGCGCTGCATCCAGGCTACAAGACTTCTTTCTTTACTCAGCACTCCGCACTCATCGCTCATCACTTATTTAAGCCCCGCCTTGCGCAGGGCGGCAAGAAAGCGCTCTCGGGCGGCGCGATCTTTGGGAGGAGGTTGCCTCTCCCTCCACGTTTCTAGAGAGAACTGAGGATTGAGGCGCAGGAGTTCTGTCGCTTCT
>CAZAYE010000529.1:0-3572 GCA_964489255.1 uncultured Enterobacteriaceae bacterium | reverse complement strand
CAACGTCCTTCTATTCTCTTCGCTCTCCGCATGTCCACCGCTCCACCGATTGCCCGTGATCGCCTCGTCGGCTTGGCCGGTGTGCCCAAGTCCCTCGTCAATACAATGGAGAAGGATGGTCGGCTGCCACTACAGATGAAGAAGGCCGCACTGGATGACAACCTGCAAAGGATTGCGGAGATGATTATGCGGCTTGCCGATGTTGACATTTTCGCCTGGCTCGGTGAAAATCGTGAACCGACCAAACAAGAGGTTTTTCGCGCCGCAACCATCGTGGCGGATCGACTCTGCGGAGCCAATGCGGATCCCATCGTTCGCAACGCTCAAGAGCGGAGGCAGCTTGCCAACATCAAGAAATGGCTTGAGTCCCGCGGCTACAAGGATAGGAGCGGTTACTTCGACAGCGGTTATCTTGGCTACGAAGCTGCCGAAGGTATTGATTGGGTTTGGGAGCATCGGATGGACGAGCTCACGGAGTTCGGGTTGTAGACGATGACTACTATCACAGAACGTGAACAGGCTCGCATCAAACTCCAAGAGCGCTTGGATGCGGGTAAATCGCAAACCGAAAGGAATCGGCTTGGCCAGTTCGCCACGCCGACCATGTTAGCTTCGCAAATCGTCAGCTACTCTCTCGCACTGTTGTCGCCACGTTCGAAGATTCATTTCCTTGAGCCCGCCTTCGGAACTGGTGCTTTCTATTCGGCCTTGCTGCACCATGCACCGCCAGGACGTATTGAAGCTGCCGCCGCCTATGAGATCGATCCGCACTACGGAGAAGAGGCCAAGCGGCTTTGGCAGGATACCGGGTTATCAATGCAGGTTGACGATTTCACGAAGGCTTTGCCACCTCGTAGTGAGTCGGCAAGGTACAACCTCGTCATTTGTAACCCACCTTACGTGCGACATCATCATCTTAGCCAAACACAGAAGCGTGAGCTACAGGCTGCTGTGGCTCGGTACCTCAACATCGAGATGAAGGGTTTGAGCGGCTTCTACACGTATTTCATGCTTCTTTCACAAGCTTGGATGGCCAAAGATTGTGATGGAGCGGGGCTGATTCCAAGCGAATTCATGGATGTCAACTATGGGCGTAAGGTGAAACAGTTTTTGCTTGAAAAGGTGACGCTTCACCGCATTCATCGCTTCGACCCGAATGAGGTTCAGTTCGCGGATGCACTGGTGTCCTCGGCTGTTGTGTTCTTTAAGAATCTGCTCCCCGTTGACGAGCATGAAGCGGAATTTACATTTGGTGGAACGCTCAGCAGGCCGAAGGTCTCGGAATTCGTAAAATTAAAGGACTTGCGCCACATCTCGAAGTGGACAAGCTTGCCTCAAGGCATTGGTCGTCCCCTTCGTTCCCAAAATAGCAGTACGCTCGCCGATCTCTTTTCTATCAAGCGCGGGGTGGCCACGGGTTGTAATGGATTCTTCGTTCTCACCCCGCAAGAGGTAAGACAGTTGAATCTTCCCCAGGAGTTCCTGAAGCCGATCCTTCCGAGTCCAAGAGAACTCGACACCGATGAGATCGCCGCGGATGAGCACGGCGAGCCGAGGATTGTGGCCCGTCGCTATTTACTCTCGTGTGATTTGCTAGAAAGTGAGGTGGAATCAAGGTATCCTGCTCTCTGGCGATATCTTCAGCAGGGCATGCAGGAGGGAGTGCATCAGCGCTACCTTTGCCGCCACCGCGAGCCATGGTATTCCCAAGAGAAGCGGGCAGTAGCGCCGTTCCTGTGCACGTACATGGGAAGGCCAACTCAGCGGAGTGAATCCCCTTTCCGCTTCATCCTGAATCGCTCGGAGGCCATCGCTGCAAATGTGTATCTGATGCTTTATCCTAAGCCCGTCCTGCGGGTCCGGTTGGGTGATGACCCACAACTCTACACTGCCGCTTGGAAGGGACTGTCCTCGATCACGGCTGCTATGCTCATAGGAGAGGGAAGGGTTTACGGTGGTGGACTTCATAAGCTGGAACCAAAAGAGCTAGGAAGCGTGCCAGCCGAAATTGTCCTCAACGCGCTGCCGGGCGGAGGCGAACTGACACTGCACAGGCAACTAGAGCTATTCGCCAGGTGAGGTGTGTCCGTATATGGAACTATCTGACGTTGCATACGACACTCCTCGATAAGAGGGCAAGTGCTATCTACAAAAAGCGACCCCGCTTCTCCCTCCCTCTATCGGGTACGGGACAATGAGGAATCCAGGGCGTAGCTTTGCACCAGACCCACGAGGTTACAGATGCGGACCAAACCCGAAGCGACGATCAAGGACCTTTACCGCGTGCCTGAACATGGCAAAGCTGAACTGGTCTACGGAGCACTACGCCTGATGTCCCCCACCGGGGGCTTACCGGGCTATGCGGCCGCTGAGATTCTCGTGAGCCTGCGGGAGTACGCACGGCGTACGCGAGCGGGGTATGCGCTCGGTGACAATGTCGGATTTCTCGTCAACCTCCCCCACCGCAAATCCTTCAGCCCGGATGCAGCCTTTTACAGAGGTGAGTTGCGGATGCAATTTCTAGAGGGCGCGCCAGTGTTTGCTGCGGAGGTCAGGAGCGAGGAGGATTACGGCCCAGAGGCTGCGCGGGAGATGGCGGACAAACGCGCCGATTATTTTGCCACGGGAACCCTGGTAGTGTGGGATGTGGACTTAACGAGTGCGGAAGTGGTGCGGGTGTATCGTGCCACCCATCCGGAGCAGCCGACGATTTATCGGCGGGGCGAGGTGGCAGAGGCCGAACCAGCGGTACCAGGCTGGACGATGCCCGCTTTCCTACCACGGTGAGGCGGCGTTAGATGCTTGTGACTCTGGAGGCGTATCATGGCACTTGGCTGGGCCGTCATCGGAACTGGATTACATGTGGACAACAAAATCGCGCCGGCCCTCAAGGCCACGCCGGACGCTGACCTGGTGGCGACCTGCAGCCGAGATCAAGGCCGCGCGGAGGCCTGCGCCCAGAAGCATGGGGCCAGGGCGGGCTATAGCGATCTTGGTGCGCTCCTCCGAGACTCCCGCGTGGACGCGGTGTTCATCGCCTCCCCCAACGCCCTGCACGCTCAACATGCGCTGCAGGCGGCGCAGGCTGGCAAGCACGTCTTTTGCGAAAAACCCATGACGACGACCCTGGACGATGCTGTGGCCATGGTGCGTACCTGCCGTGCCCGAGGCGTGAAGCTGGGCGTGGGGTACCATCTGCGGCACCACCCCGGCCTGCGGGAGGCGCGCCGCTTGATCGCCAAGGGTGTGCTGGGCACGGTGGCGCTGGCTCAAGGCCAGTGGGGCTTTGGCGTGCGCGGTCAGGACGCGCCACCGCCGCGCACGGGCCTGCGGCAATGGTGGGACGACCCGGAGCTGATCGGCCACGCCTCCACCATGATGGGCACAGGCGTCCACGTGATCGACGCCCTGCGGTTCGTCCTGGGCCAGGAAGTCATCGAGGTGGCGGCCATCTCCGACGGCCAGACGCCGTCGCGGCCCCTCGAGCAATTGCTCGCCATGGCAC
Organism: uncultured Enterobacteriaceae bacterium; assembly: GCA_964489255.1. Classification (GTDB taxonomy): domain Bacteria; phylum Desulfobacterota; class Binatia; order Bin18; family Bin18; genus CAZAYE01. Next base: position 67 of record CAZAYE010000529.1, on the reverse strand, counting down.
TGCGCTTCGACGGGGGCACCATCGCCACCGTCTGCTGCGGGCGGCGCCTGCCCGATTCGCGCAACGA
>CAZAYE010000528.1:0-3579 GCA_964489255.1 uncultured Enterobacteriaceae bacterium | reverse complement strand
TGGATCAAGGGGTTACGGTCACCCTTCTCCCACAGGCTATGGATTACCGCCGCCATCAAGCGCAGCACGCCACGGGTACGCTGGAACTTCACCAGCGTGGACCAATCGCTATAGAGCCGGTCGAAGACTTCCGGGTGAATCGGGTACGCCGCACGAATGCGCTTCTCGTAGTCTGCGTCGCGGCACTCGGGTGGGAATTCTTGGTGCTGCGTACGGTAGAGATCGGCAAACGCCCGCGCCACGACGTCGCGGTCTTTGAACTGCGCAGGATCAGTCATCGGCTCGAAGAGCCGCCGGCGCACGATTTCGAACCCCTCTTCGGCGCTCGCGGGTCGCCATGCAGATTCGACACGCGCCACCACGTTACGCAGCCGCTCCAGCGCCTCGCGCCCGCGCTGGCCACCCACCTCGACATCTTCTCCATGAGTATGGGGCGAACCCTGTGAGTCTGAGGCCGGAAGACTGATCACCAGTAAGCAGTTCTTCGCCGCCTTGACTGCCTCGGTCAGCGCCTGGGCAAAGGTGAACTGCGTCTCGAAGCTACCTGCGGGCAGGTCACTCTGGTCGTGGAGCTGGCGTGCGTAGGCCACCCACTCATCGATCAGGATTAGGCAAGGGCCACATTCACTTCGCTAAATCTTTCTCTTTTGGTGCAATTCCTGGTGAGTTTCTTGGGAATAGAGCTCACTCTTGCATTGCGTCCTTGAGGTAGCCGGCGATACGATCTCGATTGCCGGAGAAACTGGAAAACTGCTTGTCACAGACATCGCTGAACCGAGCGAGCACTTTACGGTTAATCTCTTCTTGATCCTCAAAGATGCCAAGGGAACGAAACGTGAGTCCCCAGCGCTCAAACTGGAGGAGACCAATGGTGACGTCGCGGACTTTATCTTCCCCAGGCAAAGCGTATACGAAGAGTGGACGAGGCATTCCATTGACCCGGCAGTCCACAACATAGTGGCCTTCCGGATCGTGCTGGGGATCGTGCCATTCAAAGGTTCTTCTCTGGCCTGGAATATGCTTCTCCATAAAGGCGCGGAAATCCGCTAAAAAGGTAGAACGCACCCGTTCCCGTGAGAGATAGGTGACATCGGTGATTTTGAGGAGAGCTTGGACGAAATTGTAGAGGGCGTTGCCGTACAGGTCTTCCTTGATTGGCAAGAGAAGCTCGCCCTCTCGGTCTCTCACCTCGAAGGCAGTCAAAGCATTGGTGATGATTTTCCGTCGCGATCCGCGCTGTAGGTCCTTCTCGTCGAGGTCATACGTCAAGTGCATGTACGTGTGGCCTTCATCTGACAACACCCATTGATCCTGCTCCCGCTTGAGCACGATGGACAGATGATCACCATCCTCAAACCGAAAAGGGGTAAAGACTCGGTAGCGATCTATTCCTTCCGAGACCAGGTGTAGACGATCGCAGACTTTTTTCTTGAAGTCTTGCTCAATAGTCTGGATGGACATGGCTAAATATCCTCCCCAAGGAGCTTCCCTCGCGGATCCGGAGGGACCTCGAAGCTACACTCGGTCAGCAGACAACGGATCGCTTCCTGAAAATCAGCAAAGCGATCCGTGGGTTCCGCGAAGGCATCCTCACGCAACCCGGATTCTTGGTAACGCTCAGTTGCCATATGGACATGAAAATCGTAGAAGGTTTGTCCTTCAAGTACATTTGTATGCTCATGGCTTTTGCCATTATAACGACGTAGGCGGAAAAGTTGGTTCGTACCCTGCGGACGATAAGCAAGGATGACAGAGAAATCGAGCGCATTAAACAGACTCTGGCGAAGAATGAGGCGAAATTTGCTTCCCTGAGTGCCAGTGATGTCAAGCTCTCGTTCCTTGTGTCCACGCTTTAGTCTTATCTGCATGCGCTCTCGGTAATCCGTGGGTAAAGGCTTAGGCTCAGCAAGAAGCGCTAAAATGACCTCTTCCTCCAGTTGAACTGCCATCACATTGCCCCGCGGTTCAAAGCGAATACTTCCCAGGATTCGGCAGATGCACTACATCAATCTTGTGACTGCGTTGCGGATATGACTCTAGTGCTCCTAAACTACGTTCATTAGCGCACCATATAAACCTTGATATTTCAGCATATTACGACATTATGGCGCAATTTTATGGAGCAAAATCCCTTTCAAATAGGCCATTACGCCATATCATCCGCTTCCTTCCACAGCATTCATCCACGTTTGGAGTTGATCGAGTGGTGCTGTCATGCGGGTTTCTCCGCTCGTGCCAGCAACTCGGCGAAGTCGTAGTTCACGCTGGTCACCCCGAAGTCGGGCTCGCGCCGGAAGGGCTGGCGCACGTAGTGCACGCGATGTGCATTACCTGGCAGGAATTCGACGACAGCGAGGATGAAATCCTCGGGTTTGTTGAGAGGATAAAGGATCTCATTCTTGGTGACGGTGATCGTCGCTGCCCCTGAGACGCGGCCTTTCACTTCGAGGAAGCGTAAGCGACCAGTATTCCTGTCACGGCTTTCTATGTCGTAGCCAAGTTTCTCGTATTCATGGTCAACCGGCTCGAAACCAAGCTGGCGCTCGACTTCCATCACGATAGCCCGGGCATGGGTGGCCCAGACCTGCGTATCCGTAGGTTGCGACGGATCTGTCCCCGCGTTGCCGGCCATCCGCGCGATGAGGCCGACAGGCACTACCACTAACCCCCCCAGGACCACTGGAGGGAGGGCTGAAATCTGCGCTTCCAGGTCTAACTGTTCCATACGCTTTTGCAGCCGCGCTTGCAGTTCGTCGGCGCGGCGGCTCGCCTCCTGCGAGTTCAGGCGAGCGTTTGTCTTGCCGGCTTGCTCCTGCAGCTTGAGTTCTGCGGCGCGGTGGTCCCAATAGCCAATCTCCTTGGTGAGGCGATCCTTGACCGCAGCCCAGGTTTTGTCGATCCACACCAGACGCCGCCCTCGTACCTCCTGGAGGTGCTCTGGTACTACTTGGGCGATAGCGTGCATAGTAGCTTTCTGCTCCAGGTCGCGGGTGATCCAGGCGCACTCGGGACGCGACAATAATTGGTCTACGTCCGGTTCGTCGGCTCGCAACGGGCGATAGTCGAGATATGGTGCGTAATGGAGGTGTCGTGCAGTACCGGCAGCATCCAACTCCACATACAACATTTGCTTCGAGATAGTGCGGCGCTCTCCACTCTTGGTACTACTGGCATCCTGGATAGCGTGTTCCAGATAAAAGAGCACGCGAGGGGATGTACCAGGATCGCGTTCGTCTACTAGCACTGTGCCGCGGCACAGGAGGTCGCGGTGGCGCTCCAGCGTCAGGTCGAGCGTGGCGTCGAGTAGGGGATGGCCAGGGCAGACGAACGCCGCCAGTGGCTGGCCCTGTGGTGCGACCAGCGCCTTCTCAAAGGCGATCCGCTCATAGCGCGGCAGCACCGGTTCACCCATGCCGGTGAGGCGGTCACGGTTGCGGATCGGGGCGGGCACATGGGTCGCCTCATAGCGGCGTGGCTCCCGTTGGCGGATCGTTCCGCCGAGCTGCGTAAAGGCTGCCAGAAAGAATGACTCAATGTAGTGCGGTTGGAGACGACGCGCCTCAGCGCGCTCCATATCCT
>CAZAYE010000527.1:0-3580 GCA_964489255.1 uncultured Enterobacteriaceae bacterium | reverse complement strand
TGGCTTTGGCTTCAGCCAGCCGGTCCAGCCGGGCCATCAGCGAGTCGTGTAACGTGGCGGGAATCGCTACGGCAGACAGCGGTCTGGTCAACTCATAGTGACCGTTGACGGCCCGCACGCATCCTGACTCGATAACCGTTTTGGTTAACTCTTCCGCGAACAACGGCACCCCGTCCGTCTTCGCCACCACTTGCTCGACCACTTCAGCGGGTAAGGGTCTGCCGCCGGTCACATTCTCCACCATGCGCTCCACCTGGGCGCGTCCTAACCGGCTCAGGGTGAGCTGGCTGAGGTACGACCGAGACCCCCAGGGCGGCAGAAACTCCGGTCGAAAGGTCAACAGCACCAGCATCCGCGCCGTGGGAACCTGGTCGAGATAGAGGTCGAGCAGCTCCAAAGTAGAGGGGTCGGCCCAGTGGAGGTCTTCCCAGGCACAGTACACCGCGTGTCGTTCGGCCTCTTCACATAGCCATGCAACCAACGCCTTCAACATTCTCTCTTTCTGCTGCTCAGGGCTGAGGGTCAGGGGTGGAACACCCTCGGGGTGCGGCAGTGATAACAGGGCCGCCAATAGGGGCAGCGTGTCCGCCTGGGGGAACCGGTGGTGAGACAGGGTCTGATTGAGTTTGTCCAACTTGATCTGAGCTGAATCCTCGCGTTCGACACCCAACACGCGCTGCAAATGTTCGGTCACCGGATAGAGAGGGCTGTTCTGATGATACGGCGAACAGCGAAACTCAATTCGTGTAGCCTCTTCTTGGCCGAGCTGCTCTTTGAGTTCTTGGACCAAGCGGGATTTGCCGATGCCCGGCTCACCGCTGAGGAGAACGACCTGCCCCGCTCCGGTGAGCACCTGTTGCCAGCGTCGCCGTAAGAACGTCAGCTCATCCTCTCGGCCCACTACAGGCCTGAGGCCCGTCCGTACTGCCACTTCAAAGCGGCTTTGGGCACCACTCTCGCCGAGGACACGGTGCACCGACACCGGGGTCGAGACGCCTTTCAACTCGTGGGGGCCCAAATCCTGGCACTCGAACAATCCCTGTGTCAGCCGATGGGTCGCTGCACTGATCACGACAGTGTCGGGCTCAGCCAGTCCCTGCAGCCGTGCGGCAATGTTGGGCGTCTCCCCGACAATGGCCATGGGGTCGCGAAACCCTCCCCCACCCATATCTCCAACCACTACCAAGCCCGTGTGAATCCCGATGCGCACCCGCAGGGGCGACTCACCCAGAACCTCGACGGTTTGCCGTAACCGGGCATTCAAGGTCTGCATCACTGCTACAATCCCCAACCCCGCGCGGATGGCACGCTGGGGATCATCCTCATGAGCCTCGGGATAGCCAAAGTAGACCAACAGGCCATCTCCCACATACCGCGCGAGATGGCCTTTAAAGCGGCGGATCTCTTGGGCGCATGCCTTTTGGTAGGCGAGGATCACCTCGCGTAATTCTTCAGGGTCGAGCTTTTCGGAGAGCGGGGTCGAACCCACGAGATCACAGAACATGACGGTGAGCTGCCGCCGCTCGGCCGCATCCCATCTGGGGTCTGGGTGCTGGGTGCTAGGGGCTAGGGGTTGGGAACTTGAAACTTGAAACGTGGAACTTGGAACTGGCGCAGCGCCCATCCACACCAATACTTTGTCATTCTCGTCGACGGCCAGCCGTTTGACCTCGATGATCTCGGCCTTCACGTCTTCGAGAAACTCGTCATCGAGGTCGAATTCGCGCTTCAGTGCCCGGTATGATACTCGCTCCTCGCGCTGGAGCCAGGCAAGCGTTCGCGCTACCACTCCAGAAAATTTCATACGCCGTTCTCACTCCTTGGACGGCCAGACCACCACTGCCTAGCGCTTGTAGGCTGGAATGAACGAATTCCAGCCCAGGCGGATTTCCGTCTGCATCACACTCCTGCCCGTTCCAGGAACTCCAGCACTACGCGATTAAACGCCTCCGGTTGGTCGATGTTTGCCGCGTGCCCGGCGTCGGGGATGATGACCTTTGTCGCCCCAGGAATTTTGCTGGCCATATAGTCAGTCGCAGCCAGGAATGGCTCATCTTTGGCACCAGCGAGAACAAGGGTAGGAACTTTGATCGAGTCAAGAGAACTGATAACGCGAGCATCGCGTTGTGCCAACATGCCGCGGGCCGCGTGCGCTAAACCTTGCGCTGAGCGGTGATGGCTTGTGAGCACCTCGGCACTGCGCCCCAAGGCTGCCAAACCCTTGATTTCATACTCACGCGCGGTCGCTTCCGCCCGTTTATTCCAGCCCGCACGCCCGTCATCTTTTCTGTAGCCCGGCCCCGTGTCGAAGAGCATCAACGCCGTGACTCGCTTGGGGTGCGCCAACTGAAAGGCGAGCGACATATAGCCACCGAGCGATAAACCGCCGATCACTGCGTGCTCGACCCCATGAACATCGAGTAGGGCAGCCATGTCGCCGACAGTCAACTCTTCCGAATAGGCGGCAGGGTCATCCGGACTATCCGTCTGCCCGTGCCCACGCATATCCCAGAGGATCAAGTGGTAGTGGCGCGAGAGCGCGTCGATGTTTGGCTGCCACATCTCTGCGGTTGCGCTGTACCCATGCGTGAGCAGCACAGTGGGGCCGGAACCGTGGACTTCGTAGTAGATTTGCACGCCGTTGCGGTTGAGAGCCGACATTGTTACCTCCGTTCTCGGTATTGTCTTGTTACACGAAGATGCCAAGCGTCGCAAACTCGCCTCTGAGCAACGACGCCGTATCCTCATGTTCGAGCCACTCTTTAATCACTGTCGCGTAGACGCGGCGAAAGTCTGTCGTGTATATCAAGTTGCCATCGTCGAGCTCAGCGAGACTCGGCGGCATCCCGTACTGTCCGCCTTTGACCGTTTCGCCGATCACGAACATTGGGCCTGCAGTTCCATGGTCGGTTCCTTTGCTGACGTTCTCCTGCACCCGCCGACCGAACTCGGTAAACACCATGACCGCCACCTCAGAGCCACGGCCGATCCGCTTGACGTCTTCCATAAACCCCCGCAACGCATCTGCCGTGTACGTCAATATGCGCAGGTGCGTGTCTGCCTGAAAGACGTGCGTGTCGAACGGGTTCCCCGTATAGCTCACATAGTAGAGGCGGGTTGGCAGACCGGCTTTGATCAGCGCTGCCACCTTCCGCAGATCAAGTCCCAAGCCGGCCGACGACACGCCGTAGTCCACCGGCGTCTGGTAGTCCGCCCAGGCTTGGCGAACAAACGTTGCGCTGTCCGTCGCATTCGCTGCAGTCGCGGTGAGGAAATCCAGCGACGGGTTCCCCGTTTCCCGCGCTCGGCTCAAACGTTGAAAGATGGGTTGTTGTTGATACGTGCCGTTACGCGCGAAGCCCACCGGATCATAAAACGTGAGCGGCGAGTGTTCGCGGCTGCGAACCGCGAGAGCCTGAGCAGTGGCGATATTGACGATGAAATTCCGTCGTCCGGTTGAGTCCAAAGCGTCAGCCACACGTCCAACCCAGCCTAGCTTCTCTCCAGTGTTCGGCGCCCCTGTATGCCAGAAACCCATCGACTCAAAATGGGACAGAGACGGTTTCGCATAACCACACCC
>CAZAYE010000526.1:0-3584 GCA_964489255.1 uncultured Enterobacteriaceae bacterium | reverse complement strand
TAGTTTGCCTGTGGTTCGGTCACTGCAAGGGTTGGGGAAAACCGCGAGGCCGGAGTCCGGAGTCCGGAGTCCGAAGTCAAAATTGTGGAAAGATACTGTCCAGTATGAGACGCCTTAACTCGCGCCACTTCTTCGGGAGTACCTTGAGCAATGACCCACCCGCCTCCATCTCCACCTTCGGGGCCGAGGTCGATGAGGTAATCTGCGCACTTAATCACCTCGAGATTGTGCTCGATAATCACCAAAGAGTGGCCACGTTCGACCAAGTGGTTGAAAGCGTTCAGCAGTTTTTGGATGTCGGCAAAATGCAGACCCGTGGTGGGTTCGTCGAAGATGAAGAGGGTACCGGTGGCAAATGGTTGGGCCGTAGGGGCACGGCTTTGGCCTGGCTTTTCCACTGGCCAAGTGCCCCTACCCTCGTCTTGCACGAATACATCCGAAGATTTTTCCATCCCAATATGCGCCGCCAGTTTGAGCCGTTGCGCCTCACCCCCAGAGAGGGTCGTCAGCGACTGCCCCAGACGCATGTAATCCAAGCCGACCGCGGCCAGTGGAGAAAGTCGCTTCACCACCTCAGCCTGTTTGGCAAAGAACTCCAACGCCTCAGCCACAGTCAAGTTCATAATCTCGGTCAGGTTTTTGCCTTGGTAGGTGACTTCCAGTACCTCAGCGCGGAAGCGTTTGCCGTGACACTCTGGACACGGCACGTATACGTCCGAGAGGAACTGCATCTCAACCTTTTCGAAGCCTTCGCCCTTACAAGTCTCGCAGCGTCCTCCCTCAACGTTGAAAGAGAAGGTGGCGGCAGCATAGCCACGCAGCCGGGCAAGTTCGGTTTCAGCCAGCAGACGACGCAAGGGATCGAATGCTTTCGTGTAGGTGAGCAGGTTCGCCCGCGGGGTCGTGCCAATCGGCGCTTGATCAACAAAAATCACGTCGGCAATCTGTTCTCCGCCTGCGATATCACGGCAGGCCCCAGGAATGCCCACCGGTTCACCCCTGCGCTTTTTCAGCCCACGGTACAGGACCTCTTCCACCAGAGTGGATTTCCCCGAGCCGGACACACCGGTAATACAGACCATACACCCAAGGGGGATCTCGATGTCGATGTCTCTCAAGTTGTTAGCAGTCGCCCCCAGAATCTTTAGGCTGTGAGCCGGACGAGAGATCCGTCTGCGGAGCGGCAGCGGGATCTCCAGGCGACCAGACAAATATTTGCCAGTCAGCGAGCGTTTGTCACGCAGGAGCTTGGGATAGGGACCAGCAAAGACCACTTCTCCACCCTTCTCGCCAGCGAGCGGTCCCAAGTCGAGAATATGATCCGCCTCTTTGACGATCTCTGGGTCGTGTTCGACCACAACCACCGTATTGCCATTGTCGCGCAAGCTTTTGAGAATGCGCACCAGCCGGTGGCTATCGCGCGGGTGGAGACCAATCGAAGGCTCATCAAGGATATAGAGCGTATTAACCAGCGACGACCCGATAGCAGTGGTTAGATCGACGCGCTCCAGTTCGCCACCAGAGAGGGTACGGGATTGACGGTCTAAAGTCAGATACCCGACCCCAACCTCAACCAGATAGCGTAAGCGGTTGCGGATCTCCGCCAAAATGAGGTGCGCCACTTGATCCTGAAAGGCCGTCAGTTGGAGATCGCGAAAGAAGGCATAGCACTCACTGACACTGAGTTGGTTAATCTCCGCCAGGGTTTTCCCACCGACCCAGTAGAGCAGCGCCTCGGGCTTAAGGCGGGCGCCTTGGCACGCCTCGCAAGGAAAGTAGCCGCGGTAGCGAGCCAGAAAAACGCGCACGTGCATCTTATAGGTCTTGGTCTCCAACCAGCGGAACCAACCACGCACACCGTAGTACTCACCGTCGCCTTCGATGACGAGGCGTCGCTGTGCTTCGCTGAGATCTTGCCAGGGAACAATCGTAGGAATCTTTTGTTTCTGGCAGAAGGCGAGCAACTCGCGTCGTTCCCATTGCGCAGCCTTGATGCGCCAAGGCTTGATCGCGCCATCTTTGAGCGACAAGGCTGGGTCAGGCACAACCAAATCGAGATCAATATCGATCGTACGACCGAACCCACGACAACTCTCGCAGGCTCCGAGCGGGCTGTTAAAGGAGAACAGGTTGGGAACGGGTTCTCTGTAGAGGATACGACACGCGGCACACTCCAGCTGGTTGGAGAACGGCTGCTCGGTATTGCCGGCGTCTGGGAAAATCAACGTTAGCCGCCCTTTACCATAGTGAAATGCTTGTTCCAAAGAGTCATGAATACGCTTCTTCTGGCGGGAGTTAAGAACGAGGCGATCAACCAAGACGGTAAAGTGGCCGTCTCGATCGGCAGGACGTTCGGTCAGGTCCTGAATATCAAGGACCTTGCCGTTCTCGATGAGCCGGTAAAATCCCGCGTGCAGCAGTCCAGCGCGCACTTCCGACCACGGGAGTGTGGTAGGCACAGAAACGGCGAAAGTCACGAGCAAACGTGTACCTTCGGACCAGGTCGCAGCCACCTTTCTAAAGACCGACTCAGCCGAGTCACGCTCTACTGGCTGTCCACACTGACGACAGTGCAGCACCCCTATCTTAGCGAACAGCAACTTGAGATGATCGTGCAGTTCGGTCATGGTGCCGACCGTCGAGCGCGAAGTACGCACCGGTCGATTTTGATCAATGGCAATGGCCGGCAAGATTCCTTCAATCTTCTCGACGTTGGGCTTATCCATGCGGTCAAGGAACTGTCGGGCATACGCCGAGAAGCTCTCAACATACCGCCGCTGTCCCTCGGCATAGAGGATGTCAAATGCTAGGCTTGACTTACCCGAGCCACTTACTCCAGTCACGACAGTGAGCTGGTTGAAGGGGATGGTAATATCGATGTTCTTGAGATTGTTCTGTCGAGCGCCGGTGATAATGATCCCGCCGTTGTGTGTGCCGTTGGTACGCAACCTCGTCCTCCACATTACAGGGCTATTAGCGATTAGCTCTTAGCTTTTAGCTTTGCTTGGGGGGGTACCTTTTGGTTCCCCTAATCGCCAACCGCTCATTGTTCACCGCTTCTTCATAATCGGCGCGGGCGAGTGAGTCCAGACGGGCGCTATGGTAAGCTGGAAACTTCCAGGAGGCAAGCAATGACAGGTGAATTTTGGCTGGAAGCCGTGCTGGTCTTCCTCTTAATTCTGGCAAACGGATTTTTCTCTGGGTCAGAGATCGCCGTCGTCTCAGTGCGCCGCAGCCGCATTGATCAGCTGGTCGAGCAGGGACATGCGTCCGCTCAAGTCGTGGGTCGGCTGAAAGACGACTCCGACCGATTCCTCGCCACCGTGCAGATCGGCGTGACTCTGGTGGGATCACTCGCTTCGGCTGTAGGCGGCGCCTCAGCAATTGAGTATCTGGAACCGCTTTTTCGCCAGAGCGGCATCACCATACTGCAAAATTGGGGTCAGGTCTTGGCTATCGGCATTGTAGTAGTAGTGATTTCCTATCTTTCGTTGGTTCTGGGCGAATTAGTGCCGAAGTCTCTGGCTTTGCGTTACCCGGAACGGATCGCCTGCGTAGTAGCCCGACCCCTTGATCTGTTCTCA
>CAZAYE010000525.1:687-3584 GCA_964489255.1 uncultured Enterobacteriaceae bacterium | reverse complement strand
CTGTTTTTGACTCTTTCCGTGAAATCGTTGGTGAAGAAATTTTTAAACATGCTTATTCGGATTGGGATGAGAAGCAGGCAGAGTATCTAAAGTTCATTTGCGATCCCGCATCGGGCAAAGAGGTCTTTGTAGTCACCGAGGGTGATGGGATTGTTGGTTTTATTGGTCTTTCTATGGATCTGGCAAAGAAAACGGGCGAGATTGATTTGAACGCTGTACACCCGGACTATAACGGCAAGGGAATCGGGCAAGAAATGTATGAATTTGCCATCACCAGAATGAAAGAGAGCGGGATCAAGCTTGTTACGGTCAGTACAGGCGGAGATTCCAGCCATATTCCGGCAAGAAAAGCATATAAAAAGGCTGGGTTTAATGTCTCCATCCCATCAACAACTATGTTTAAACTTCTTTAGCAGGACATTACATTTGATGTAGCTCTGGCGAGTTCAGTTTTTATCCATATACTACCGGATGGCGTCGAGAACTACATGGCAGAAACAACGCGAGTAATGTAGGCTGGGATGAAGCGCAGCGAATCCCAGCCATTCATCTCACCCATCCAATCCCAATGACGAACGTCAACAGGCTTAAGATGCTGGGTTTCGCACGACTCAACCCAGCCTACGGCCCTGAGCGGCAGTGCAGAGAGACCCAATGTCTCACACCTTACCTAACCTTCTTCAACGTACCCATGAGGTGCGAGGCGACCACGTCTTCTACCGCTTCGGCAACGGCCTAGTCATCAAAACGGAGATCTTTAACAAACCAGACAAGCTCCGCATTCTCGGGTTGGGGAGCCCGCAAGGCAGTCTCATGAATCACCTGCTCAATTTTCCAGAAGTGGACCAGCACTCAGGGCAGTTCTTTGGAACAAACCCTCATCAATCTCTGCGACCCTGAATAGGGGCGGAAGTTCGTGCAACATCACGCTATAATAACTATACCAATGGAACTTTCCTCTCCTCGCAAAAACGTCACGAGCCAGGTGATCCGCAAGGACGACCCGCTGCCGGAAGAGCTTGAGCAGGAGATCTCTACACCAGAGGAACGGATCAACGCCGTGTGGGAGCTAACCCTTTTGTGCCTTGCCTGGCAGGGAGACCAAGCCAGTGAACCGCGACTTCAGAGATCTGTTAGCCGAATTCAACGCCCAAGGCGTTGAGTATCTGGTGGTCGGTGCGTATGCGTTAGCCGCTCATGGACATGTCCGTGCCACGAAAGATCTCGATGTGTGGGTACGCCCTGAGGCTGAGAACGCCAGGCGCGTACTCAAAGCGTTGCGGGCGTTTGGCGCCCCCTTGCACGACCTGACCGAAGAGGACCTTACCACTCCTGGCCTTATTTTTCAGATCGGGGTACCTCCTGTACGCATTGATGTGCTGACGGCGATTGATGGGGTGGAGTTTGCAGAAGCTTGGCCTGCTCGGATGCTGACCAAGTTTATGGATCAACCGGTCGCGGTGTTATCGAAGGAACATATGATCAAGAATAAGCGTGCCACTGGGCGCACACAGGATTTGGCCGATGTCGAAAGGCTGGAGACGAAGGGCAGGAGGCGTAGGCAGAGATAGAGCCGACGGGTGAGAGCCGTCCAACAAGCCGATGAAGCTGACACTAAATAAGACCACATTGAACGGAAAATGCTGGAGTGACAAATTTTGTCACTCCGGGCCGGCTCCAAAAACAGGGCCACTTTCCCTATGGTGTGGACTTATTTAGCCCGCGACGTGGTCTGGCGCAGTTTATCACCGGGCGTTAGCGGTTTTTCAGGGATTATCACAGGAAGGTCGGCTGCGTCGCGCCACGCTCGGAGGAATCTGCAAACGAAACCTTCGTTCGTGTGTAGAAAGAGCGTGCAGCGTGCTGACAGAGGGATGGGACATGGACCACGAAGAGGTTGGCTGGTATTGGAACGCGAACGCGGAAGCTTGGGTCACACTGGCGCGAGCCGGCTATGACGTCTATCGAGACTATCTCAATACGCCTGCCTTCTTCGCGATGCTTCCCGACGTGAAGGGACTTGCGGGTTTAGACATTGGCTGTGGCGAGGGGCATAACACGCGGCTCTTGGCGCAACGAGGAGCCCGGGTAACGGCGATCGACATTGCCGAGGACTTTATTGCCTACGCCCACCAAGCCGAAGCTGAGGAGCCCTTAGGGATCGAGTATCGCGTGGCGAGCGCCGTCGCCTTACCGTTTCCCGACCTGACCTTCGATTTCGCCACCGGCTTCATGAGTTTTATGGACATTCCGGAAACCGAGCGGGTCGTGGCCGAAGCTCACCGTGTTCTTAAGTCCGGCGGATTTTTGCAATTTTCCATCCTCCACCCGTGCTTCAATACCCCACACCGCCGCAATCTGCGCAACGAACAGGGGCTGACCTACGCCATTGAGGTCGGCGACTACTTTCACAATCGCAACGGAGAGATCGATCAGTGGCTGTTTTCTACCGTGCCGCGAGAGATCAAGCAAAAGACTCCACCCTTCAGGGTGCCCCTGTTCACTCGCACGGTCAGCCAGTGGTTGAATCTCTTGATTGAGACGGGCTTTGTGATTGAGCGGGTCGAAGAGCCACGACCGAGCGACGCTGCGGTACGTGCCTGCCCTGCCATACAAGACGCTCAGGTGACCGCGTACTTTCTCCACCTGCGGGTGCGCAAACCGTAGCGAATCTCCACGGCACCCGGTACTACCAGAGCATGAGAACTTTCCGGAGGAGGGTCAGCAACGGACCTGAATGCAGTCACTAAGATCGGCAGCTGCTTGGGCAGCAGTTGCACAAATCGTACGAGAGGGGCTGCGGTTCAGTGCAGGAGGCGCTGTTCTGGCTCAGGCAATGAGTAGATGCTCGCACGTGAGGAGGAGCGCCATGCACATGCTGATTATCGGCGGTACAC
>CAZAYE010000525.1:0-677 GCA_964489255.1 uncultured Enterobacteriaceae bacterium | reverse complement strand
ATTCGTTGGTTACCAACTCGTGTGGCGACTGCTTGCCGCCGGTCACTCCGTCACGATCCTCAATCGTGGCTCGCGACCTGACCCGTTTGGCGATCGGGTGGAACGATTGATTGCAGACCGTACGACTCCAGAGTTTGCGCGCGTGCTGGCTGGGCGGCGATTTGATGCCGTGGTTGATTTCGCCGCCTACACGGCAGCGGATGCCCGTGATGTGGTGACTATTCTCGGAGAGGGTCGTGTTGGGCACTACGTGTTCATCAGCACTGGGCAGGTCTACCTCGTCCGCAAGGGTTGTCCCTGGCCAGCGAAGGAGTCGGACTACGACGGGCCACTCATGCCTGAACCGTCAGACTCGGACGATCACGAAAACTGGATCCATGGCGTGCAGAAGAGAGAAGCGGAGGACGTCCTGACTGCGGCCTGGGAGGCAACGCGTTTCCCCGTGACGCGGTTACGCATCCCAGTGGTGAACGGCGAACGTGACCACTTCCGACGCATCGAGAGTTACCTGTGGCGCATCTTGAATGGAGGTCCTGTCCTGTTGCCTGACGGCGGCACGCACACTATCCGGCACGTGTATAGCGGGGATGTAGTGAAGACCATCTGTACCCTGTTAGACAACACGACCACCTTCGGTCAGGCGTATAATCTATCGCAAGATGAAACGCCGACGCTCA
>CAZAYE010000524.1:507-3590 GCA_964489255.1 uncultured Enterobacteriaceae bacterium | reverse complement strand
GGTGACGGGCTATTATGGCTTCTCGGCACGCGCGGCCGAGACCTATAAGCTGCATGGCGAGCAGGACGTCGGCCACGGGACGCGTCAGATCGAACTCATCCGTCGCTACGCTACGGACCAGGAAACGCAGGAGAAAGTCAGGCGTGCGGTCAAGTTGGGGGTGACCGCTTTCACGCTAGAGTGGGACGGACACGTGCAAGCGATGACCGGCCGGCGCGAGTTCTGGGGCGGAGTTGCGCCGCTACGGCTGCGTCAGCCGCAAGCCCGGCTCCCAGAAGCGCAGCACCCGTAATTTGAAGGACTACATCGGCCAATCAGCCGGCAGCCGCTGTCGCAGCCTCTGGTACTCTGGGCTGTCACCGAACTCCCGCCGCACGCGGTCTAGCGTATCAAGCAGTTCCTGCAGCTCTATATTGAGTGCACTCGAGACCATACCCGTGGTCTCTTCGAAGCTCGCGCCTCAATTGCTGAATCAACCATTCATCCGCTCAAGGACATAGCGGTCATGTTCGCTCATTGGCATCAGCATGTCTCCTGTATTTTTTAGACAAGTCAAACGGACTTCAGGGCTGTGGAGAAGCCGACCCGTTGCACGGTTACCACCTCAGCCGTGGTCTGGGGTCCCCCCTGCTCATCGAAAACCACGCGCAAGCGAGCGAAGACCCGCCAGGGCTCCTCCCGCCAGAGGACGCGTAAAATCAGAAAGGCATTCTCCACCACAGTCCCTGGCAGCCCGCTACAGGCAACCGAAAACTCTAGTCGAGTACGCTCACCCGGCAACAGGTGTGGCATAGGGACGAGTTCTCGCTCCTCGCTGCGAAACCGACTATGGGGCAGGCGTACGGCCAGAAGTTGGAGCGGTTGCCAACCCAAGTTCTGGATGTGCCAGGCCACAAGCCAGCAGTCGGAGGCAGTCCCAGCGCGTCGGGCAGCCTGCTCCACAGACACCTGGGGGCCGATATCACTTTGTGTCAGCATCTACCTTCCCATTTTGATATGGTCTTCCTGAGCCCACCCCTCGCGCAGTGGCACCATGAAGTATAGGGTGAGGCTCAGCTTTTTGAACTTCCACTGGCGGTAGCGGAGGTCGCGGATCGCTTCGCGGTCGTTGAGTTCCTGCACCGCGGTCTCCAGGGCCTTCACTCGTGCTTCGAGATCCTGTGCTATAGACTTGCCCTCCTTTGTAAAAAAACTTGTGATTGTTCCTCTTCTCTACTTTTCTACCATTCCCTTGTTGTCAAAAGAAGCAGAGCGAGTCTTTGCGGCGCGGCGGGTACCGACTACTATGGCATCATAAGACCTGAAAGAAGTTAAGGCGCTCCTTGAAGAGCTAACATAAGCGGACAGCGACCACGGCTCTTGGGGCAGACGCGGGCAAGACATCCGCGCCAGCAAGAGATATACAGTTGAAAACTGTTGTTAGCGGAGGTGCATCATGCGTATTGGTTTTATCGGATTGGGCAACATGGGCGGGCCTATGGCATCGCATATCCTGGCGGCGGGGCACACGCTCACCGTGTACGACGTGCGCCGAGAGGCAGCGACCCCACACCTAGAGCGAGGCGCCCGCTGGGCGGACAGCCCCATGGCAGTGGCGGCGGCCAGCGAAATTGTCTTCACTTCGCTCCCGGGGCCTAAAGAGGTCGAAGCGGTCGCCTTGGGCGAAGGCGGAGTCTTGCAGGGAGCCGCACCAGACACCGTTTATATTGACCTGTCTACGAGCTCTCCGACCCTCATTCGCCATATCCAGGCGGTCTATCAAGAAAAGAAGGTCCACGTTCTCGATGCGCCCGTCAGCGGCGGTTCTATCGGCGCTCAGCAAGCAACCCTGGCAGTGATGGTCGGCGGTGATCCTGCTGTGTACCAACGCGTCAAACCAGTGCTTGACGCTATCGGCAACAAAGTTACCTACATTGGCGGGATCGGTTGCGGTGCGATCGCCAAAATCGTGCATAACATGATCGGAATTTGCCAACAGCTCATCCTGGCCGAAGGTTTTACGCTTGGCGTGAAAGCTGGGGTAGATCCGGAAGCTTTACGCCAAGCCGTTGTAGGCGGCGCGGTAGGACAGGGCTTGATGTTGAACTACTTCCTGCCCAACGTTGTGTTCAAAGGCGACTTTGATACCGTACGCTTTGCCCTGAAGCTGGCGCGGAAGGACATTGGGCTGGCAACTGAACTGGGTCGCGAGTTCAATGTCCCTTTGAAGGTTGCGAGCATCACCGAGCAGGAACTCGTCGAAGGCATCTCCCGCGGCTGGGCTGAGCGAGACTCCAGCGTGCCGTTTACGCTGCAGGAGGAACGGGCAGGAGTAAAGGTGCGTAAGTCATAGAATTTCCTCTCTAACTTGTTTGACACCAACCCCTGCTTTGTGGCATGGTGCAAAGTGAGACCTGAACGAATGCTCAATTTTCAATAAGGAGGGCAATGTCATGGCTGAATTCGATGTGCTCATCCAGGGTGGCACTATTGTTGATGGCACCCGCACCCCGCGCTATACCGGAGACCTCGCCATCAAAAACGGCAAGATCAGCAAAATCGAAAGAAACGGTAAGCTCAACCCGAGTGATGCCAAGAAAACACTCGACGCCAATGGGCTCGTTGTCAGCCCAGGGTTCATCGACTTGCACACCCACTACGATGCCCAGATCAACTGGGACCCCTACTGCACGCTGTCGGGCTGGCACGGTGTGACCTCGATCGTGATTGGCAACTGCGGATTTGGCTTCGCGCCGTGCAAGCCCGAATTGCGCAACCGCGCCATGCTCACCATGTCCCGCGTCGAGGCCATTCCGTTTGAGTCGATGAAGGCGGGAATGAAGTGGGAATGGGTGACTTTCCCCGACTGGCTGAACTTCCTTGATCGCACCCCGAAAGGGATCAACGTTCTCAGCTACGTGCCACTAGCGCCGATCATGATCTGGACCATGGGCCTGGAAGCGGCGAAGAGCCGGCCCGCTACGGAAAAAGAAATGCAGGAGATGTGCCGGATTCTCGATGAGGCCTTGGACGCCGGCGGCTGTGGTTTCTCAGCCCAACGTTTAGGCAATGGGTTCGTGTCGGTCCAACGCGACTACGATGGC
>CAZAYE010000524.1:0-497 GCA_964489255.1 uncultured Enterobacteriaceae bacterium | reverse complement strand
TGGCGGACGAAGACGTGCTGGCGTTTGCCAAAGTGTTGGCCCGTCGCAAAGAAGGCTTCATTCAGCTCACTCAGGCCAGCCCGGACTTTCAGAAGGACATGGACTTCTACGATCGTCTCGCCGAGGTAGCCGGACGGCCGATCTTGTTCAACGCCACCGCCGTACGCGACGACCGGCCCAGCCTCCACCGTCGGGTGATGCGCTGGATCGAGCGGACCAACAAGGAAGGGCGAACGATCTACAATCAAACCGCAGTCATGCGGCAGGGGCTCATTTTTACCTACGGCGACATGAACCTGTTTGACGGCAGCGATGTATGGCGTGAAGTGACGATGGGCACCCCAACCGAGCGGTTGGAGAAGTTCCAGAATCCGGCTCTGCGTCAGGCGTTGTGTGCGGATTATGATACTGGCCATACGCCGATCGTGACCGGCTCCTTCAACGAGTTCAGGATCGAATCGGTCGTCAATCCCGAGTTGAAGAAGTACGTAGGCCTG
>CAZAYE010000523.1:0-3591 GCA_964489255.1 uncultured Enterobacteriaceae bacterium | reverse complement strand
CAGCCCCTAACCCCCAATCCCCAGCCCCTTTTTTCACACCCGCGGTTTCCGCCTTTCGCGGTAAATCTGCATCGACTCGGTGAATTCGCCTGTTTCGATTGATGCCGCACGGGCACGGTCAATTTCCGCAGCGAGAGTCTCGGTATCCATCGACCACGATTGCCACAGGAGATGTTTGGTCGCCGCTGCCGCCTTCCAGCCGACCTTCAGGCAGCGTTCAACGAGTTTTGTGGTCTCGGATTCAAGGTTGTCTGGTTCCACCACTCTGGTTAGCAATCCCCAGCGTTCAGCTTGGGAGGCATCAAAACGCTCTCCGAGGATGATAATTTCCTTGGCCTTGGCCAGGCCGATGAGTTGGGGGAGACGATAGGTTGGTCCCGCGTCAGGAGGGGAACCGTAGAGGATCTGCGGTGAGGAGAAGAAAGCAGTCGTGGTGGCGATGCGAAAGTCGCAGGCGAGAATGAGTTCAAACCCAGCCCCGAGGCATGGGCCATGAACTGAAGCGATGGTGAGCTGGTTGAGGTTCTCCAGAATATCCAGCGCACGCAGCCAGGGTTTCCAGACCGCCTTCAGGGTTTCCGGGTCAGCGGATCTGTGTGCAGCCGCTTGCAGATCCATCCCTGAACAGAACGCCCGGCCTTCGCCTTTAACGACGACAACCCGGACATCGGGGTCGGTCTGAATCGTTTTGCAGGCTTCTGCCAAGTCGGCGATCATTTGGTCATTCACGGCATTGAGCGACGCTGAACGGTCGAGAATCAGAGAACCGACCTGTCCGTCTTTCTCAAAGCGCATGGTATCCCATTCCATAGACGTTCTCCCCTAATGGACAAGAAATGAGAATGTAAGTTCTGTAGCCTGGATGAAGCGTAGCGAAATCCAGGGAGCTACGTAATCCCGGATTCCACGCTGTTCCATCCGGGCTACGATGCTTTACCTCCTCATCAGAGTTCCGCTATATAGTCCCTTCATAGTGTTAGTGGCGGTGGTTGAGGAGAAAAAGGAGGTACCCCATGCCTGACGGCGCCCTGAGTGACCTGAAGATCGTTGAACTGTCCGAGATGGTAGCCGGACCATTTTGTACCAAGGTCATGGCTGACCTTGGGGCCGAAGTGATCAAGATCGAGAAACCGCGAGACGGTGACCTCGCCCGGCAGCGTGGTCCTTTTCCGCACGACCAGCCGCACCCCCAAAAGAGCGCGCTCTTTCTCTATCTGAATACCAACAAGCGCGGCATTACCCTGGATGTGAACAAGCCGGAGGGTTCACGACTGTTCCGAGACTTAGTGAGAGATGCTGACATCTTGGTCGAGACTTGGCAGCCTGGCACTTTGACAGCTCTCGGGCTGGGATATGAGGACCTCAGAGCCGTGAATCCACGCCTCATTATGGTCTCGATCACCCCCTTTGGGCAGACGGGACCGTACAAAGACTACAAAGCCTGTGACTTAAACTGCTACCACTTTGGCGTCCTTGGCTATGAAACCCCTTTTAACCAAGTGACAGATCCCGCCACCCAGCCACCGCTCAAAGCGGCTGGGGAACAAGCCGATTTTCTGGCCGGTTGGACTACGGCTGCAGCGGTCATGTGCGCCGTGCATTGGCGTCACCTCACTGGCGAGGGGCAGTATGTGGATATCGCCGAGATCGAGACTGCGGCCAACATGATCCGGCCCAATTATCCGTTTTATTACTGCGAGCCGCCAGATGGCCCAAACCGCGCCCGTTTGTCTAAACGCCAAGAATGGGGACTGCCCTGGGTGTGGCCCTGCCGCGATGGTCATGTGGCGCTGCTGGCTATTACCGACAAACACTGGGAAGCACTCAAAGATCTGCTCGGGCGGCCAGAGTGGATGGATGACGAATTATTCAAGAGCCCGATGGGGCGATTCATGCATGCGGACGTCATCAGATCGCTTTTGGAGACCTGGCTGGTTGAGCACGACCGTGATGAAATTTACCGCAACGGACAGGCGCTGCACTTGCCGGTGTTTCCCGTGCAGAGCCTCGCCGAGGTGATGGCCACGCGTCACTTCCGTGACCGCGAATTCTTCGTGCCCCAGGAAATACCCGACGCGAGACCGGTCCTGCTTCCTGGTCCACCCTTCAAGATGTCACTTACACCCTGGAGTCTCCGCCGATCTGCACCCCGCCTCGGCCAGCACAATACCGAGGTGTATGGCGGTTTGGGGCTGAGCGCGGCGGATATGGCACGGTTGCAAGAACAAGGCGTGATTTGAAGAGGCTGTTGGCTTTTAGCTCTTAGCTTTTAGCCAGAACGAAAAAGTCTGGAGCGACGAGAATCTCGCTCCTTTTTAGCTAACAGCTAACGGCTAATAGCTAAGAGCTGAGAAAAGGAGGTTTCCATGACCCGGCTTCCACTTGAAGGTATTCGGGTTGCTGACTTTGGCTGGATCCTAGCGGTGCCACACGCTACCGCCTGGCTCGGAGTGATGGGGGCGGAGGTGATCAAGATCGAATCGGTGCAACGGCTGGATTTGATCCGGCTCCTCGGTCAACTGCCGGATCGGCCGCTAGATGTCGATGGTTCGGCGTACTTCAACACCCTGAACTTTGGCAAGAAAAGCATTACCCTGAACCTCGGTCACCCCCAGGGAGCTGCCTTAGCGAAAGAGCTCGTGCGGCAGAGTGACATCGTGACTGAGAACTTCACGGTCGGTAATATGAAGAAATGGGGCCTCGGTTACGAGGACCTCTGCAAAATCAAACCGGATCTCATCATGCTTTCGGGCACGCCGCTCGGCCAGTTTGGTGCGGAGAGCAATTGTGTGGGGTGGGGGCCGCACACGCAAGCTTATGCTGGCATGTGTCATCTGACAGGGTATCCAGGTGGTGCGCCAAGCGGACTTGGGGGTACCTGGCCGGATTTCATGATTGGCGTAGTGATGGCTTATGCGATCCTGACGGCGCTGCACTATCGCCGACGCACCGGGAAAGGCCAGTACATCGACTTGGCAATGGCCGAGGTGGTGATGTCGATGTTGCCGGAAGGGTTTGCTGACTACAACATGAACGGCCGCGACCGTGGCCGACGCGGCAATCGTGATGACTTGATGGTGCCGCACAACGTCTACCGTTGTGCCGGCAACGATCAGTGGGCAGCAATTGCGGTGAACAACGAAGATGAGTGGCGAGCGCTCTGTGAGACCCTCGGACATCCAGAGTGGCTCACCGACTCGCGGTTCAAAGATCAACCCAGCCGAAAGGCGAATGAAGAATCCTTGGATACCCTTATCGAATCCTGGACGATCCAACGCTCGCCAATCGAAGTTATGCATACCCTCCAGGCGGCTGGTGTGGCGGCTACGCCTGTCTACAATACTGAAGGGTTGTGTACTGACCCCCACTTTCGGCAGAGAAACTATACTGTACAGATCGACCATCCGGTAACCGGTTTGATTCCTGCCGCGGGCATCCCCGGCAGCTACAGCGCCCTGCCCAAAGAGGATTTGCAGTACATTGCCGCTCCGCGCCTAGGACAGCATAATGAAGATGTCCTCGGCGGGTTGTTAGGTCTGTCGGCTGAAGAGATTGCCCGCCTTAAAGAGGAACGGGTGGTCTGTTAAGAAG
>CAZAYE010000522.1:0-3593 GCA_964489255.1 uncultured Enterobacteriaceae bacterium | reverse complement strand
GGTGTGTACGCGTTCAGGCGGCCATTCCTGCAATTGTTCCTGCTTGACCTTGATCTCGTCTTGAAACCGGACTCCCAAGTAGACCTGCTTCATCGGCTCTGGGGCATTGAGCCTGGGAAGCGGCCCTGGGCCAGCAGCAGCATCTTGAAGATCACCGCCGTGGCGTTCTCCACCTTCTTGAACCGCTTGGCCGCATCGGTCCTAAGCCTCAAGGCTGCGAAGGAGGATCCACCACATCGGTGGTCCTCAGGCGCCTCTAGTGCTCCTTGGGGCACCAGTAGAAGGTGTTCAAACGCTCCCAGTCCCTGTCCAGGGTCTCGCCTCTCTTCGGCCTGGACCAGAGTCTCGGCACAGGCGATCTGTAGCAGTTGCCTCTCGGCCTCTCCTTGGCGTTTCTTGGGCAGCTTGTCCAGCACGTTGAACGTCTTGTGGTTCCAGCACTGCTTCTCGCCGGCTTCTGGAAACACCTGGCGCAGGGCTCCCCAAATCCCCGGGTTCCCATCCCCCTGATTGGCCTGGGGGTATTCCTCCTCCAGCAGGGTCTGGATCAACTCCTGAATCTTGCCGCGTACCCATCCTTCCAGATGGTCCCAGGCAACCCTTGACACGCCTGGCTCTCCGTGTTTAGCTTCCCCAAAGTGGTGAATCCCTCCTTCCTTGTGCTGCTTACTCGCTAGCAGGAAGGGTACTCGCTGCCCTCACTCATCTACACACTTTTTGAGGATACCTCCAACGGGGCCCCTGGTGTGTTTGGGGACCTTAACCTGGAGACATAGGGACAGAGGACAGATGCGCGTAGGCGTTCCCCATCTCGCTAGAACTGTCATTGTTCCCCTTGTCCTCGGCTTGGCGGTGGTCCTGCTCATGGTTGACCTCATGGGCGTAGTCCCATTTCTGCTTAGTGCCCTCCTCTACCTTGTCTCCTTTTTTGTAGGCCACGCCATCAACTGGCGGGTTCGCTGTGTGCTTCTTCAGAACCCCTCCCTGTTTGAAGGGCTGGGAGTCGTTGCTTTTGAGACCGTGCTGGGAATGGGGGTGCTGGCGCTTCTCCTCTTCCTGTCTCGAGCTGTGGGAGCCTCGGACTGGGTAGTGCTAGGCCCCGCTCTAGCATTGGCTGTGGTAGTGCTCGCTCTCTCAGTACGGAGCCTTCGCCTGGCAGTGATGAGAAAGTGGGACGGCGCAGCGAGCGTGTCCCTCCTCGCGGTTGTGGGTCTGCTCGCTTTATTAGCTATATCTGACTCTATGGTATCTGATGGCTCAGCACTCTACTTTCGAGATACCCTTCATCCCCTCTATGAATTATCCACAGCCAAGAGCACCACCTTTGCTGGATTGGTGAAGTCTGACCTTTCGTATGCTGGAAAGGACTTGCAGTTTCACATGCTTGGCCCGCTCTGGGCTTCGGTCCTTGAGGAAACATTTCACATCGACGGCCTAGCCGTCGTTTACCGGGTATTGCCCATATGGCAGCTTTTGCTGTGCCTATCCCTGATGGCCTTTCTTGTCAAACGGATTTCTGGCGATGACGTGGTCGCCGCGACGACACCAGCGCTGGCGCTGTTCCTCACTGAATTGGTTCTCCTCCCTGTCGAAGTCAGCGTGCCAGGGGTTGACACCTCCCTTCTCTTGGGTCGGTTTGTCATCCAGCCGAGTACAGCAGTGGGGCTAACCGCCTTACTGGCCTTTCTGATCTTGTGCATCTCGCCTTCGCGTCCTCGGTTGAGAGGGGGGACTGTTGTCATCAGTATGGTCTTTGCTGCCTTTACGTTTTTCTCTAAGGCGTTCCTCATTGCTCCTCTCTTGGCTGTCCTGGGCCTTCTAGCGGCTCGGGATTTTGTGTTGCGGAGGCAGAGGTTTGGCCTTGTCTTTGTGGGGCTTTTAGCGGCGGCAATACTCCCCTTTGCTCTCCTGGTGCTAGGTGCCCACCGTCAGAACTTCTGGGTGGTAGTGCCGAATGTGGGGCACTTTAGATGGCTGGTGGAGAGGCTTCACGCTGAGAGCAGCTGGCCTCTTCAACTGCTCGCGTGGATTTTTTCTTTGCCGATCGGCGCCTTGGGAACGTTCGGCCTGCTTCCCTTGGGCGTCTATTGGGGGTGGCGCTTTTATCAGAAATCGCGGCAGGATTCTGGAGGTCCTCCTTATCACCCGGACACCGGAACGCTGGTGTTCGGCTCAGCTGCGCTTGGCCTTCTTATGACGGGCCTGGTCTCTGAATTCACCGAGGGGAACGACTACCAGTTCGCTCTCGGGTATTTCTGGCTGGGGTGGGTAGGGCTTATCTTGTGGTACCGGCGCCGAAGGAACCCCAAATGGCTCCATCTGGCCTTTATGGCCGTGATTTTGATGATGGTGCTCAACAACCTGTCGTTTACTGCGAGTCCTCTCGTTCCCTACAGGGCTGACCAAGACTTCAGTGACAACCCTCTTGTCGTGCGGGCAAAGATGGCTGCAGTCAACTCAGTTCACCTTATTCTAGGCAGGCCAGTTGACCAAGATGAATGGAAGCGGAGCTGGCTGCAGTACCCCTAC
Organism: uncultured Enterobacteriaceae bacterium; assembly: GCA_964489255.1. GTDB lineage: Bacteria > Desulfobacterota > Binatia > Bin18 > Bin18 > CAZAYE01. The sequence goes on along the minus strand of CAZAYE010000522.1, from coordinate 1,064 downwards.
AGGTTCCTGTACGTTGCGCCTCAGGGTTTCCCGTTAGACCTCTACGAAACCGTGCGCGCTCTTAAAGGTCTGCCAGAGAGCGCCGTGGTATTGCGAGGTCGCCACTACGAGGATCTGGGCTGGGAATCTAGGAGAACATCCACTGACTGGCATCCCGACACGACGTTCTTCGCCTCTGGAATCTCTGGCGAACAGTTCGTGATAGAGGACTTTAAGTACAAGGGCATCGCCGTCCAGAAAGATTACTCGCAACGCTCCGGGAATGTGTTCCGCTTCTACTGGTGGTGTGTTGATCGGAAACAAGATGCTCAGCAGGCGGACGGCTGGGTTCTTCCCCCTGGTGACTATGTGCCGGAGGGGTCCGAGGTGGTTATCGACCTACCGTTGGTGCGGGCGTTGACGATCAAGGGCAATCCCTCCTGGTACTCAGCCAGGAGAGAGAACTACGAGATGTTGGTGGGGCTCTCCCAAGAGTTCGCCCAGGCCTCGTATTCGGTGGGAGAACGAATAGAGCTCTGTCGGACTATTCTGGATCGGTACGGTGTCACGGACATCATGTTCGAGCGGGGTGAAAAACCGGACCCGCAGATTTCTGAGGCCCTTGGCCTCACCCGGACAATCACCAACAGCACCGTTTCGGTATTCCGCTATCCACGGCAGGTTCCCTCCAAACAAGGGAGCTAGGAGTGCCTCGCCTGGTGGAGGGAAGTCGGAAGCCGTGGAGCGTTGCCGGGCTCAAACTGACAGTTCGCGAAGGGGCGTTGGGAGGGTGCAAGACCCTCAGATGGGAACAAAGGGGCGCCAGTAATTCACCGAAAGCAATCGGCGCCCTACCACCCATCGAATTGCGCACTTCGTGCAACGGGGCTATCATGAAGCAAATCGTCCACTATCAGCACGAGTTCAAATTGCCGCGGGGACGGCCATTGGCTGGACCGCGAAACCCCTGGGTTTCCTTCAAGCAGCGGCGGAGGCGACCACGCAGATGCTGCTTATCGAGCATCGGGTCAACACGAGGCGACATCTTGAGGCGGTCCCGGAGGACAGGGGGGTAGAGGTGGATG
>CAZAYE010000521.1:0-3595 GCA_964489255.1 uncultured Enterobacteriaceae bacterium | reverse complement strand
ACGCTGTCTATGGCAACTGGCAAGAGATTGCTGACTGCCCTTCTGCGCTCGTTGATCGATTGAAGCATTATTTTTTGACCTACAAACAACCCCCTGGCTCCGCAGAGCACCGGACGGAAATTACGCATGTCTATGACCGCAAAGAGGCATACGAGGTGATTCTGAGAAGCCGGGAAGATTACCAGGCAAAGTTTGGTGACTTGGAAGGCATACTCGAGGCTGCTCTGCTTCGGTGAGCAGAGTCTCAAAGGGAGAGAGAGTAGGGATTGCCTATCTTCTATCCAACCGTTTCTCTCACTAGAGCGGTTCTCACTTAGCTGTGCCCCTCTGTCCTGGTGGCGCGGCCATCTTGGCCGCGTTGCCGACCATGCAGGCAAGATGCCTGCACCGCCACTAGGACTCATTTAATCGAGAACCGCTCTAGTCATCACTCGGCGAGATAAACCTCCGTCTTCGGGTAAAAGGCATACCAGCCAAACCAATACGAGATATGACCCCCCAGACGAGGCAGACGTCCGCTGCTACGCAGGTTCACGAGCTGTTCTTCCTCGACTCGCCAGACCTCTCCACTCTTTTGTTCGATGACTGAGGTTGGTGCGTTGCCCGGTGCGAAAGTATGCTCCTGTCGCTCATAAGCGCGAACGGTACGGCTTGCGGCGTCCGTAATGATAGTGAGATTGATCCCGGCTAGCGTGTCATTGACTACTCGTTTCGTGCCGAGCACCTCCAATGGATAGGCTTTCGGTTGCCCGTTGAGCTGAATGGCAAAAACATAGGTCTTCGGTGGTAAGCGTGGATTGCGTGGGGAAACGGGAAACATGGTGTTGGGACTGGCGAAATAATTTCCATACGGCTTTCCTGGAGTGTAATCGCGCTGATAGCCTGTGTTGATATCGAGGACAACGGTCTCAGGATGATCACGCAACCACTTCTCCCAAGTGGTAATCACGACTGGCAGCACCTTTAGCTTGATACCACTGGGGGTCAGCGAACCGACCACTGGCTCGCCAGTCAGATTATGCCAAAGACTCTCAGTCTGATGGTCATACATCAGTTTATTGCTGCGGAAGAGAAAACCAGAAGAACCAAACGTATATGTCGTCCCACCGACGGTGGTGTCGTACAGGATCCCTGATCCACACAGCGTTCAATAGGAGAGCGTGATCGGCTTGCCGCCGACCACATCGTTGAACATTTCGTGCCAATCGAGAATGCGGAGCGGGTAGGCGCGATTGTCTCCATTGAAGGACACGCCAAACACCAACTCTTGCGGAGTGAGGTAGGTCGCTTCTGTCGGTTTCACGTGTTTAGGATTGGTGAGTGCAGGAATACCGTCTTTGCGCACGCCGCCCCAAACAACCTCTTCGAGGCGGATGCGATAGGAGACTCCGGGATAGAGGAAACTTTCAAAGGCTGGATCGATGCGACTGTACACATTAGCTTTCCATGCCAAGAAGTTACGAGTGGGATGGATCTCCTCATGCTGTTGCAACCATTCGACCCACTTGGGCCAGTCGTCACCCAGCTTTGCTCCAGTAAGGCTTTCGAGAGCAGGAACTGGTAAGATTCCAAAACGACTGTTGAAGCGGAGCAACTCGATCAGGGCAGGGATCGCCGCCGGGTTTTTCAACTCTTCTAAGGCTTTCAGGGCTTCGCCACGGATGTGCAGGCTCGGATGGGTGAGATTATTGACCAGGGCATCTACAAGCAGGTCATCATGCGGGGCCGCATGAGCAACTGAAGGAAAAAGGGGAAAGGGGAAAAAGACGAAAAGGGAAAACATTGTCCATCGCCAGAAAGGCGTGAGTCGCCGTTTCTTCATAGATCCTCCCGAGCGCTCGTCTATACACTTCCTCTAACCGCAGAAGGGTCATAGGGGTTCCAGGATGCCTATTCTCTTGTGACCGTTAATTCTATATTGCGGGAGAGTTTCAGAAGACCCAAGTGTGAATCCAGCGCTAGGAAAACCCCTTCGTCGAGAACTGGCAGGACTGAGGAAGAAGAGGAGGAAAATCACAGCAGTGAAGTTATCAGTTGCCAGTTATCAGTTGCCAGTGAGAAGTTTTGCTTGTTTTACTGACAACTGACAACTGGGCACTGACTACTCTATTCGCCTGCGAACCATCGTCGTGGGTTCTCGACCAGCATGGTTTTAATCTTCGCTTCACTCACTCCAGCCTCACGCATTTTCGGCAGGAGGTTCTTGAACAAGTGGGTCGGCTGCCAGTTGGCGAGCAAGTGTTGCATCTCGGGAGCTAGGGTGAGTGCCCGACCCTTGAAGCACGCAACTGAATCATGGGAAAGGACGATTTGATTGGCGTAGCCAATCCCGCACAGACCAATCACCGTAGCCAGCCGAAGTTTTTCCGCGAGAATGAAATCGAGACCGAAGCGGTCGCAGCCGAGGTAGGCGCCTTTGTCCATGATTGAGGTATGATACGACAGGTTGGCGGTATCGCCAGAATGGCCAATGATCACTTGTTTGGGATTGACTCCCTCACCGGTGAAGATCTCTAGTTGTTCAAGGCCTAACATGGCCTCGTCAGTATGTGTCGTAATCGGTGCCCCGGTCGCCTTATGAGCCCGGGCTGCGGCGCGTAAACACATCTCTTCATACGGAGTAATGTGTGGCCGGCCAGCCTCGTTTTTGAGCACACCGGTCGCGCACTTGATAAAGCCCGGTTTGATCCCAGTATCCCCGATGCCTTCGGTGATTTCTTTTTCGTACACCTCGGCGACCTCGTTCACTCCAGCGCTGCCGAGCTCCCGGTAGAACTTAAAGTAGGCGCCACCGAGGTCTTCTTTATACAGACCGGTGGCACAGATCACCCGCATGCCAGACTTGACCGAAGCCTCAGCCATAAACTCAACATCGCGACCAATGTCAGAAGGGCAGGGATCCATGAAGGTGTTCACGCCGTGCGCCTTGAGTTCCTGCAAGCGATCGACACAACACTTGAGTGTCTCGTTGCGTTTGAACCCTTTGACGACGATGCTATCGGCTTCCCAGCCGGACCAGGCGATCAGCAAGTGTTCGTGCACCAGGGTCGTGCCGAGTTCCTGCGGGGTACAAGTGCCAGTGACGGTGTTTATCTTCAGCATACGTCCCTCCTACTCAGTAATGTCGTACCACAAATCCGGCGAATTCCCCGTGGGCTTCTTGCCACTCGACGTCCAGGTCCGTAACCACCGCGCCAGGTGGCCCGTCGTGGCACCAGACCACTAACCGCTCAAGATGAGCTTTGTCGCCTTCAGCAAGGATTTCGACGCTGCCATCGGGACAATTCCGTACCCAACCGTTCAGTCCAAGTTGGCGGGCGCGATCGCGAGTGGATGCGCGAAAATAAACGCCCTGGACCCGGCCACGGACGATCAGATGGACCCGTTCCATTTCCCCGTCTTCTACACCAGATTCTTGACTGGTGCGAGCCTCCCTACTTCGCGTCGTGAAAAATCACTCCCAGCGTATACCGTGAGCCGGACGTCACCCGGCTGACACCGTGTCGCACTTCCGCACGATAGTAACCCCGCGCACCGGCAGCCGGTCGGTAGCGGGTAGTAAAGATAATGATTTCCCCCTGCTCGGTGGTAATCG
>CAZAYE010000520.1:1052-3608 GCA_964489255.1 uncultured Enterobacteriaceae bacterium | reverse complement strand
TCTTAACAGTCGGTGGTTGTTTTTCCTCTTTTGGCTGAGGCGGTGGTGCAACCTTGGGTGCTTCTTTCTTGGCGACTGGTGGTTCTTTCACCTCTGGTGCGGGTTGCGAGCGAGGTACTGCCGGCCTTTCTCCTCCTGGTTCCTTAGTAACCGGCGGTTTCCCTCCACCACTAGGGAGATTGGTACCTAACGCCGCAGGGTCTATCAGCGAGACGGTATAGGCAAGTGGACGGGTTTGCTCAGTCCGGTTGCGCGTCGTGGAGATGAGAATGGCGGTGATCACCACCATGTGCAACACGGCGGACAGGGCGATCATGCGGCTCAAACGATTATCGTTCTGGAACTCTTCGCTACTGGGCGGTTTTCTGGGGATCATCGCTCTTCCTTGAGCGGCTCGGTTACCATGCCGAGCTTCCTTACTCCAGCGTTCTGTACCGCAGCCATGACCTCGACTACCTTACCGTAGGACACGTTTTTGTCTGCTCGCAAGTATACCTCACGGTCAGGTCGTACCTTAAGAATAGCAGCGAGCTTCTGGTGTAGTTCCTCGACCTTAAGTGGACTATCGTTGAGTTGCACCTTCCCATCGTGAGTGACACTTACCACTAACTGGTCATCCTTGCCGACTAAGGGTCCAGCGGCGACCTCAGGGAGATCAACGTTGACGCCTTGCTGCAGAATCGGTGCGGTAACCATGAAGATGATCAGCAACACCAACATGACGTCAACGAACGGAGTAATATTAATTTGTGAGATGCTCTCGTCGCTTTGTTGCTCAAAAGCCATAGGACAATCCTACGAGGTGAACAAACACCCCAATTTAGAGAAAGTGGCGTTCAGCAATATTGAGAAACTCGGCGCAAAAGTTTTCCATTTCTGCCGAGAGTACTCGGACTTGGCGGCTAAAATAGTTGAACGCCATGACGGACGGAATGGCGGCTGCCAACCCGATGGCGGTAGCGATGAGCGCCTCGGCGATACCGGGCGCCACTGCTTGAATGGTAGACGAGTGCGCCATACTCAGACCCCGAAAGGCGTCCATAATTCCCCAGACCGTACCGAACAGGCCTACAAATGGCGCCGTACTCGCTGTGGTGGCTAAGAAGGTGAGGGCCCGCTCCAGGTGGGTGATCTGCTGTCGCATCGCTCGGCGCATTGCCCGTTCCACGTTCTCGATACCCCCTTCCTCGGTCGTGGCCTCACCCTCACCGGGATTCGGTTGTTTACGAAGGCGAGTGAGGCGCATCAGTTCCTGATAGCCTGCGCGAAAAACCTGGGCGACCGGACTCGCTTGCATTTCCAAACTCGCCGTATGAATTGCCGAAAGGTTCTTGGTCTCCCAGAAGACTATGGTGAATCGTTCAGACTCATTACGAGCCTGACGGATCTGCCGGAACTTGAAGAGGACAATCCCCCAACTGATTATTGAGAAGGCCAACAACAGATACAGCACGCTCTGGACGACCAACCCAGAGTGCGTGACCATATCTATAATACTATCCTGCCGGAGCGGATTTTCCATTTGTTGAACAGCGATATGCCAGAAAAAGTACGTCATAAGGATGTCGCAGCCACTCTCGACCACTACCAGCCACCTTGCGACAAGCTCAGAATGAACGGAGAGGGGATTCCATATGGTTGTGCTAAGTCCTTTGACTCCGCTCGGGACAGGCCTGTCGAAACACGGGAGAGATTCTTTCCGCAGAGCTTACTTGTAGCAGTAATACATGCAGAAACCGTGGCGAGTCAATTCACTCTGCCGCCTTCCCTTGACTGACAGGGACCAATCGTCAAAGATAGAGACAATCTTTCTTTCCAGGGCGAGGGAACTATGGCTGTACGTGTTGGCATTAATGGATTCGGCCGTATTGGCCGTAACCTGCTGCGTGCCTGTCTTAATGAACCAGGCCTCGATTTCGTGGCGATCAACGACATTACTGACGCTGCTACTCTAGCTCATCTGTTGCGTTATGATTCCGTGCATGGCCGCTTGGCGGCCGAAGTGAAGGCGGAAAAAGACGCCTTGATCGTTAACGGTAAAAAGATTCAGGTTTTGCAGGAACGTGATCCTGGCAAGCTGCCGTGGAAAAATTTGGGAGTAAATTTAGCCTTGGAATGCAGCGGGCTGTTCACTGATCGCGACCAAGCCGCCCTTCATCTTTCTGCCGGAGCGAAGAAGGTGCTCATTTCTGCGCCAGCAAAGGGTGCGGACATTACCCTGTGCTATGGGGTCAACCATACTGCTTACGATACGGCCAAACACCACATCATCTCCAATGCGTCGTGCACAACCAACTGTCTCGCGCCTGTAGCCAAGGTGTTACACGAAACCTTTGGCATTAAGCGCGGACTTATGACCACGGTCCATGCCTATACCAATGACCAACGCATTCTCGACTTGCCGCATTCTGACATTCGTCGAGCCAGAGCCGCGGCGATGTCGATGATTCCTACCACCACCGGTGCGGCCCGTGCCGTGGGCGAAGTCCTGCCTCAACTGAAAGGAAAATTGGATGGCCTCGCGGTCCGTGTGCCCACGGCGAACGTGTCACTCGT
>CAZAYE010000520.1:0-1042 GCA_964489255.1 uncultured Enterobacteriaceae bacterium | reverse complement strand
GATCTCGTCGCCGAGTTGGAGAAACCAGCAACTGAAGCGGCTGTGAACGAGGCTATGCGCGCTGCTGCTGCTGGTCCGCTCAAGGGTGTTCTCTACTACTGCGACGAAGAACTGGTATCGATTGATTTCAATGGCAGTCCGTACTCTTCAATTTTTGACTCGAAGCTTACCAAAGTCATGGATCAAAACTTTGCCAAAGTGTTCTCTTGGTACGATAATGAATGGGGTTTCTCCAACCGTATGCGTGACGTTGCCCTACACATCGGAGAGAGGCTGAGCTGAGCCATGGCTGCTGCGCGCCGCCCTTTAATCGCCGGGAACTGGAAGATGCACGGCACCCGGGCCGAAACAGAGCGATTGCTTTCCGCCCTCAAAGCTCAGGTTGCTAATCTGAGCGATCGTGAGGTAGTGGTCGCTCCACCGTTCACCGCCCTGGAGGCGGCGTCTCGTCTGCTCGCCGGATCGGCGATCCGCCTGGCGGCTCAGAACTTGCACTGGGAGTTGCAAGGGGCGTTCACTGGCGAAGTCTCAGGGCCGATGCTCAAGGAGTTAGGTTGCGCGTACGTCATCATCGGTCATTCTGAACGACGCCAGTATTTCGCTGAGACCGATGAGCAGGTGGCGCGCAAAGTCAAGGCGGCACAGCGCGACGGCCTCGTGCCGATTGTATGTGTGGGTGAAACCTTGGCAGAGCGCGAACGGGGAGAAACCTTGACCGTCATCGGTCGGCAAATTCGGGGTGGGCTGCCAGGGCAGGAAAAGGCAGCAATCGCTGCTCTGGTCATTGCTTATGAACCGGTGTGGGCAATCGGTACGGGTCGTACTGCCACTCCAGCTCAAGCCCAGGAAGTGCACGCTGCGATTCGGGCCACCGTGGCAGAACTGTCGGATCAAGCGACGGCTGCTGCGGTCCGTATCCTTTACGGAGGAAGCGTGAAGCCTGATAACGTTGATGGTCTGATGGCCCAGGCCGACATTGCTGGTGCGTTAGTCGGGGGGGCAAGCCTGCAGGCCGATTCATTTGCCCGTATCGTGCACTTCC
>CAZAYE010000519.1:0-3612 GCA_964489255.1 uncultured Enterobacteriaceae bacterium | reverse complement strand
CCTATGGCCATCGCGCTGAGCAGGTCACCTCAGAGGTGGACGTCGTCGTCATCTCCTCCGCCGTGAAATATGCCAATCCCGAGGTCGTACGCGCCCGTGAACTCATGATTCCGGTCATCCCGCGGGCCGAGATGCTCGCCGAATTGATGCGGCTCAAGTTCGGTATTGCCGTGGCGGGGACCCATGGCAAGACCACCACCACCTCACTGATCGCAGCCGTCCTCGCCCAGGCGCATCTCGACCCAACCATGGTCATTGGTGGTCAATTGAATGTGCTCGGTTCGAACGCGCGGCTGGGACAAGGTCGTTTTCTGGTGGCCGAGGCGGATGAGAGCGACGGGACGTTTCTCCTGCTCACTCCCACACTTGTCATCGTGACCAACATTGATCCTGAGCACCTCGATTTCTATGGCGATATGGACAAGGTCAAGGCCGCGTACCTGGAGTTTGTCAATCGGGTGCCCTTTTATGGCCGGGCGGTGCTCTGCCTCGATAGTGTCAACGTCCGGGCGTTGTTGCCGCATGTCCGTAAGCGTGTTGTCACGTATGGACTGAGCCCCGAAGCGGAATTCACGGCTCGGAACCTCACGGTTTCTGGATTGACCACTTATTGTGAGGTTTGGCACCGAGACGAGCAGCTTGGCGCGCTCCGCTTCAGCCTCCCAGGACGCCACTACGCGCTCAATGCCCTCGCAGTGGTCGCCGTTGCTCGGGAACTCGGCATTGCCTTCTCCCAGGTGCAGGAGGCGCTGCAAAACTTTGGCGGCATCCAACGCCGTTTCGAGGTGAAAGGCGAAGCGGCTGGCGTGCTGGTTGTCGATTACTACGCCCATCACCCTGAGGAACTGCGCGCAACCTTGCGTGCCGCCCGCGAAGGTATCGCGAAGGAAGGCCAGCGACGCCTCGTTGCCCTGTTCCAGCCACACCGTTACTCCCGCACCCGAGATCTGTTCGATGATTTTCTTTCGGCTTTTGATGATGCCGATGTGTTGCTGTTGACTGAGATTTATCCGGCTGGTGAAGAACACCTTGACGGGGTGTCCGGGGAAGCCCTCTACCGAGCACTGAAAAAGCGCGGGCATGCAGAGGTGCGTTTCGTGTCCCGTCGAGAAGACTTGGCGACTGCAGCACTGGAGGTGATCCAGCCTGGAGATGTGGTGCTGACCCTCGGCGCTGGTGATATCTCTCGCACGGGCGGAGAGCTGCTCACCCTGCTAGGCGAGGAGGGGAACCGTGCGCGCTGAGTTCCACAAGCGCTTGATCGCCTGTCTGGGTGAGCGGGTGCGCTTTGCCGCGCCTCTGGCACGCTATACGTCTTTTCGTGTCGGTGGGCCAGCCGAAGTTTTCGCAGAGCCCGACACGTTGGAGGAGTTAGGGACGCTCGTTGCCCTTCTGCATCAAGAGTCTGTTGCTTATTTTCTGTTGGGTGGGGGGACTAACATCCTCATCAGCGATAAAGGCATCCGTGGAGTAGTCATCAAGTTGGGAGAAGGATTCGACTACAGTCGCTGGGAGGAGAATGGCGACCGGGCACAGGTGCAGGTCGGTGCCGCCCATTCGTTGGGGCGCTTTGTCCGTGAGGCCGTTGGGAAAGGATATGGAGGAGTAGAGTTTGCTGAAGGTATTCCTGGTAGCGCAGGCGGCGGACTGCTCATGAACGCCGGTGCCTTCGGTGGCGAACTAAGCCGCGTGGTTGAAGCGATCTCAGGTATCTGTCCAAACGGGACGTTGGTGCGCCTACCCGGAGATGAATTGGGATTTGCCTATCGACGTACGACCCTGCCCCCGGGACTGATTGTGGTTGAGATCGAGTTCCGTTTAGGACGAGAACGGCAAGAGGTTCTGCTCGCCGCAATGCTGGACGCGCAGCGCAAACGCCAGCGGACGCAGCCACATGGTTATCCCAATGCAGGCTCAATCTTTAAGAACCCGCCTGGCACCTATGCGGGACGACTCATTGAAGCCGCAGGTCTCAAAGGCCTCAGCCAGGGGAAAGCACAAGTGTCAGAGCATCACGCGAATTTCATCGTGAACACTGGGGGCGCAAGTGCAGCCGACGTGAGGGTACTCATGACGCAGATTCAGCAGATCGTGTGGGAAAAGAATGGAGTGTGGCTTGAACCGGAGGTGCGGTTGGTGGGGGAATGGGGAGAGAAATAATGAATGATGAATTTAAGGATTTTGACCTTGAACTTTGAACGTTGAACCTTGAACAGTTTTTAACTTGAAACCTGAAACTTGAAACTTTTGTATATGAGTTCCGTGTGGCGCGATAAAAAAGTGGGGGTGCTTCTCGGCGGTATTTCTGCCGAGCGGGAAATTTCGCTGATGACCGGCACCGCCGTGTGTGAAGCGTTGCGTGAACGTGGCTACGCCATCACTCCGATCGAACTGGACACCAGTGGCGCCTGGATGGTCCAGGTGCGCGAGACGGATGTCGTGTTCATTGCCCTGCATGGAAAGTTTGGCGAGGACGGCGTCGTTCAAGCGGTCCTCGAACTACTTGGCGTGCCATACACTGGCTCCGGGGTCCTTGCCAGCGCCCTGGCTATGAACAAACCCATGGCCAAAAGAATCTGGCAGGTGCACGGACTTCCTACCGCCGCCTGGCAGGTGATTGAGAGAGAGAGTTCCTGGCAACTCTCTCTCCCTTATCCGGTTGTGGTAAAACCAAGCGCGGAGGGATCCAGTGTCGGAGTCAGCATCGTCCGATCCCCAGAAACCTTCCACAGCGGCTTAGCTGAGGCGTTTCGCTACGACCCGCAAGTACTGGTTGAAGCGTACATTCCGGGGCAAGAGGTCACGGTCGGTATCCTGGGCGAGGAGGCACTGGGGGCCATGGAAGTCATCGCCAAGGGTGAATTCCATTCCTACGAGGTGAAGTACACCGCTGGACGGGAAGAATTTATCCTCCCTGCGCCGCTGCCACCGCCAGTGTACGAGCGGGTCCTCAAGGTCGCGCTGACCGCCCATCAGGCCTTAGGGTGTAGCGGGTATAGCCGAGTTGATACCCGCGTCAATGCGCAGGGAGAGGTGTTTCTCCTTGAAGTAAATTCGCTCCCCGGCCTGACCTCGCTGAGCTACCTGCCGCGTATCGCGGCTCATGCAGGGCTGAACTACGGGGATTTGGTCGAAGCGATCTTGCAGCGCGCGACCCTCCATATCCAGAGGAGCAGAAGCTAGTGAACCTCGACCAGAACCGCCTTGTCGGGCTGAAGCGTTTCCTGAGCAACACGCAAACATCCCTCCGGACGCTCAGGCAAATCCTTCCCCCTTCCTTCAGCGGTCGAGGTCTTCGTGAGAACCGGCGGAAACCACGGCGTTCCACACGGAGCTGGCACGTTGGGAGTTTTCTCCTGCTCGCTATTCTCGGCGCGCTGGACGTTGGGGGAGCTGCCTTGATTTCCTATGCTGCCCATCATCCATATTTCACAGTAAGTGATATTATTATCAATACAGATGGCCGTTTTTCTGCGCAAGAGGTGCAGGCATGGAGTGGTCTGACTGTGGGGATCAGCCTGTGGGAGATTGACCCTGCCCAAGTCGAGGCTCGGCTACTCGCGTATCCGTGGATTCGGACGGCGACAGTGAAACGTGAGTTCCCCCAACGGG
>CAZAYE010000518.1:2874-3614 GCA_964489255.1 uncultured Enterobacteriaceae bacterium | reverse complement strand
GTTTCGGCGAGCAGGAATTCCTCTGCGCGACCACGAGAGTACCTTCGGGTTTCCCAGAGTTTCAGTTTCTGCGACCTTCCTGGTTCCTCTTCAGGTGGACGACGAAATTGCCGTGCACATTCGGCCGGAACGTGTGGGCACAACCTCGGTCACGTTTGCCCTGGAGGTTTTTCGTGAAGAGACGCTCTGCATCAGGGGAAAAGTCACCTCAGTCTTCATCGGAACTCAGGGAAAACCCATTCCTGTCCCCGAGTTAATCCGCCAGGCCCTGACAACTGAAACCTAACTCCTTGGTTTTCTTGGGAGTTGACAGAGTTCCCGTGCTCGCGTAGGTAAAAAAAATGTCGTACGCAGTCATTCGCACAGGTGGCAAACAGTACCGCGTCTCGCCCGGGGAACTCCTGCGGGTGGAGTTGCTGCAAGGCGCGGTTGGCAGCGAAATTACTTTCTCTGAAGTGTTACTCACCGCTGCCGAGGGGGCAGTGCAGGTAGGCACCCCGCTGGTCTCGGGCTCGAGCGTCATTGCTCGTATCGTCCAGCATGGAAAAGAGAAAAAAGTGCTTGTGTTCAAGAAAAAGCGGCGCAAAAATTATCGCCGGAAACGTGGTCACCGCCAGCACTTCACTGCTGTGCAAATCAAGACCATTCATATGGGAGGATAGCTATGGCCCACAAAAAAGGACAAGGATCAAGCCGCAACGGGCGGGACAGTCCGGGCCAGCGACGTGGGGTGAAAATCT
>CAZAYE010000518.1:0-2864 GCA_964489255.1 uncultured Enterobacteriaceae bacterium | reverse complement strand
GTGTATAAGAGACAGATCATTGTTCGCCAGCTTGGCACCCGAATTCATCCAGGCGTCAACGTTGGCATGGGGCGCGATTTCACTCTGTTTGCGAAGGTTGAGGGCATTGTCCGCTACGAACGGGTAGGAAAAGATCGTACCCGAGTAAGTATCTATCCACCACCAGCTACAGAACATGCTCCGGCCCTGTAGGGGCGCAGCATGCCTTCATAGGAGCGAAGCTCCTGACCGGTTCGCGCCGGGGCCTGCTGCGCCCCTACCTCGAGCCCCGTAAGGGGCTTTTTTGCGTTTATGCACTTCGTTGATGAAGTCCGGATTCAGGTGAAAGCTGGTGACGGTGGTCGTGGATGTGTCAGCTTTCTCCGTGAGAAATATCGGCCCTGGGGCGGTCCCAATGGTGGCAACGGCGGGGACGGTGGTAGTATCATTCTGCGCGCCGATCCCCAACTGAGCACTCTGAGCGATCTCGTCTATCAACATCATCTCCGAGCCGAACGAGGAGAACACGGGCGCGGAAAGGATCAGCACGGGAAAAACGGTCGTGACCTTATCGTCCGGGTGTCACTTGGCACCTTGGTCAGGGATGCTGAGAGCGGCGAACTCTTAGCGGATCTTAGCAGTCGCGGGGCGGAGGTTATCGTTGCCCGAGGTGGGAGAGGTGGCAAAGGCAATGCCTTTTTTGCCACCTCAACGAACCAAGCCCCACGGTTCGCTCAGGCTGGTACCCCTGGAGAAGAGCGCTCTCTCCAACTCGAACTACGCCTTCTCGCCGAGGTCGGCTTAGTCGGGTTTCCCAACGTCGGAAAATCGACCTTGCTTGCCGCGGTTTCCGCTGCCAGACCCCGGATCGCAGATTTCCCTTTCACAACCCTTATCCCTCATCTGGGAGTTGTGCGCTACGGTGAAGGAGGGTCGTTTGTGATGGCTGATATCCCTGGGCTGATCGAAGGTGCCCATGCAGGCCACGGCCTGGGTATCCAGTTCTTACGCCATCTCTCACGCACTTCCGTGCTGTTGCACCTCCTGGATATTTCTGATCCTGAGCGTGATCCTTTACAGGATTACGACACGATTCATCGCGAACTGGCCTGTTTCGATCCAGAGCTGTTGGCCCGTCCACATTTGACGGTGGTCACCAAACTCGACCTGCCGATGACACGCGAGCGTCTGCCCGAGGTCAAGGAAGCTTTTGCCCGACGCGGTATTGAGCTGTATACGGTTTCAGCTGTGACTGGAGAAGGGATGGAAGAGTTGATCTGGCAGCTTGCCCGCATCCTTGAGACTCGTAAGGCTGAGATTGACAGGGAGAGGGCTGTAGAATGAGCACGATGGACGCAGGCGTAGCACAGCTCACACACAAAACGCAAATCTTGGGCCGCGCACGTCGAGTGGTTGTCAAGGTTGGTAGCAGCATTCTCTCAAGCACGGATGGAATTAGAAAAGAGCGGCTTGCTCAGCTCGTGCGTGAACTTGCAACTCTGCGCTCTGCTAGAAAAGAGCTCGTGTTGGTGACCTCAGGCGCAGTCGCCTCGGGCATGAGCCGTTTGGGGATGAAAGAGCGACCCAGGACGATCCCAGCCAAGCAGGCAGCAGCGGCAGTCGGGCAAATTGCCCTCATGGCTTTATACGAAGAATATTTTTCTACCCATGAGGTGCGGGTTGCTCAAGTTTTGCTAACCCACGACGACTTGGCGAACCGACGGCGTTATCTCAATGCCAAACACACGATGCTGACGCTCCTCGAAGCTGAGGTGATTCCTATCGTCAACGAGAATGACACAGTCGCAGTCGAGGAAATCCAGTTTGGTGACAATGATAATCTTTCCGCTCTGGTGGCGGTGCTGGTCGAAGCTGACCTCCTAATAATTTTGAGCGACGTCGAGGGGCTCTACGACCGAGATCCCCGGGTCTACAGTGATGCGCGCCTTATTCCTCTCGTTGAGCATGGCCTCGATGGTTTAGTATGGAGTGCGGGAGAGGCTGGGCCGCTCGGACGGGGAGGGATGGCCTCCAAGCTCCAAGCTGCCTACATGGCCGCGCTCTCTGGGATTCCGACGATCATTAGCGATGGACGGCAAGAGAAGAGTCTGGCAAGAGTCTTCGACCTCTCAACCGAGACTGGCACACTTTTTTTGCCTTTGGCCGACCGACTTGCCAGCCGTAAGCACTGGATCGCATACACTCTTAAGCCTGCTGGCGTGCTGGTCGTCGATGCTGGAGCCCGAGCCGCAATTTGTGGGCGTGGGAGTAGTCTCCTCCCTCCAGGTATACGAGAAGTGCGAGGAATGTTTGAAGAGGGAGAGTGTGTGGCCTGTCTTGATCCCGATGGGCAAGAATTCGCACGTGGCTTAATCAACTACAGCTCGACTGACCTGGAACGGATCAAGGGAGCACGCACGAATGAGATCGAGAAAATCCTGGGATACAAAGTGAGTGACGAGGTCATTCATCGTAACGACTTGGCCTTGCTTTAGATCCGTTCACCCTTCGACGCGCTCAGGGCGAACGGGGAAGTCGTTTTCCGTTCATGCTGAGCTTGTCGAAGCATGAACCACTTTCAGTACACTGCTGGCATAAAGGAGAGTTCCATGGATCTTGAACGGATGATTGTCCAGATGGGGCAGGCGGCGAAAAAAGCTGCTCGTGCTTTGGCTACTGCGCCAACCTCGGCAAAAAACCAGGCGCTCCTCCAGGCCGCAGCCCGTCTCCGCCAGGACAGTGGGGTGTTGCTAGCAGCGAACCTGCAAGATCTCGAAGCTGGGCGGAAAAACGGCCTCTCTGCAGCCCTGCTTGATCGGCTCACCCTGACCGAGGCACGGATCGATGCGACTGTCTCTTATACACATCTGACGCTGCCGACGATC
>CAZAYE010000517.1:0-3617 GCA_964489255.1 uncultured Enterobacteriaceae bacterium | reverse complement strand
CGCGTCAATTCATACACTTTCTGGTGGCCGAGCGGTCATCGGTCTAGGTGTCGGTAGCCCGATTATTGCCGAGCGCTGGCATGGCGTGCCGTACCCGCCAGCCCTGACTGCCATGCGTGAAGCGGTCACCATCATGCGTCAGGTGCTCTGTGGTGAACGAACCAACGTTGAAGGCAAATACTATCGCTCCAAGGGATTTCAGCTTGGGGTGTCTATGCCTAAGGATAAACCGATTCCCATCTATCTCGCTGCGCTCAACCCAGCGATGCTGCGTCTCGCTGGAGAGATTGCCGATGGTGTCCTGTTCAACTATTCCCCAGCAGAGGCCATTGGTCCCATGATCGCCGAAGTACGCAAAGGGGCCGAAGCGGCCGGGCGCAACTCGAGCACGATCGACTACGCAATGTACGTGCGTTGCTGTGTGACCGATGAGGTGCTGACCGCCGTGCAAGCCTACAAGCGGGAGTTGTCGTCGTACGGGTTTGTCGATCCCTATGTGCGCATGTTCACCCGCTACGGCTTTGGCGACGACATGCAAGGATTCCGTAAACTCTGGCAAGAGGGCAAACGGGACGAGGCGGTGCAGTGCATTTCCGATAAGATGGCGCATACCCTAGCCGCTATCGGCCCCAAAGAGAAAGGACAGGCATACATCAAGGCCTGTCGGGCGGCAGGACTGACGCACCCGATTTTGTTTCCGATCGGAGCGCCGAAGAATGCGCCCGTGGAACTGCCGCGGACGATACGAGCACTGGTAGACGCTTGAGAGCCCCGTACCTCGGCAAGTTGGTCCTTAGTGTAGTCAAAGCCTGACCTGAGTGGAGCCGAAGGAATTTCTGTACAGACAAGCGTGGCCTCGGGTAGGAACAATTCTAGAGCAACTTGCAGATGTGTTTACCAAGGTGCCAATGTGGTTCGTGCTTCGACAGAGCCTGCCCTGAGCTTGTCGAAGGGCTCAGCACGAACGGATTTCCCTAGCCTGGAGGCCTCTCCCGTTCACCCTGAGCCTGTCGAAGCCTGTCCTGAGCGAAGCCGAAGGGGGTGAACGAACTTGGGAAAGGCAACTATAAAACAGCACTCGGTGGTTGCTTTTCCTCTTGGGCTGCCACACGAGGCGGCTTCCGCGGTTCAGTTATCGCTGACTTCGGCAAAGGGTGATACTTGCGAGGGGAGAGCTGTTCGCTATGGTGATTCAGGCAATGGTGATGGCAGAGGAGGAGGGGATGTTATGTGGCTTATCGTCACGCTATTGGGTGCATTGCTTCTATTTCCCGCTGTAGGCTTCGGAAAATCGCTGTACGTGAAAGACAACACGAGCGAGGCTTTGGTCCGCACCGGGCCCAGTTTAGCGAATAAGATTCTTGCCATTTTGAAGCCTGGTCAGGAAGTGTCCCTCCTAAGAGAAGAAGGGGACTATTATGTAGTTACTACGCCAAACGGCATAGAGGGCTATGTGCTCAAATACCTGATGACTGACCAGGGCCCAACCGACGCTCGCCTGCAAGAACTTGAGCAGAAGACCCAACAGCGCATCACAGAATTGGAAGCACGAACTCAAGAGCAGGAAAAGGAATTGACGACGTTGCGTGAGGAGCGTAGTCAGCTGGAAGCCGCCAAGAAGCAAGCCGAGGCCATAGCTAGTCAGCAGGCTGACCTAGTCTCACAGCTCCAGGAAGAGCAAAACTCCCTCCAAGACAAAGAGGCGCGCCTCTGGTTTCTTACTGGTGCAGGAGTTTTACTCCTTGGCTTCGTTATGGGCTGGATTTGGGGAGCATCCTCCCGGCGCCATCGCCGTAGTAGCCTGAGCTTAGATCGACTTTGAGTGTATGCAAGAAAAATGAACCTCGCGAGAGTTGCTATCAAAGGTGTTCCCCCAATAAAAAAGCCGCCACAAGAATCCTGACGGCTTTTATGATAACAAGCTCCTCGGGCAGGACTCGAACCTGCAACCCGCCGGTTACGAGGCTCCTGAAATTTCTTCCAGGCTCGGACTATCTCATCACCCACCCTAGAAAAATTAGGGAAGGGTGCCGGGCGCTTACGAGGCGTTATTGGTAGGGCTCCTCAGCCTCTAGTCTCTGCACGTTCCTGCCTACCTGAGTACCCTTCAGCAGGCTTCGCTCAGGATTACCCTTCCGGAAGTCGTGTTTCCGGGGAGGGTTTCCCTGAATTCACCCAGTTTTTCAACCACGGTTTCCCGTGGAAGCTGCAACTTCTACAGCCGGCTGCTCTGCCAATTGAGCTACCGAGGATCATCAGAAAGAGCATTACGAATCTGTAGGGAGGCTTTGTAGCAGAGGGCTGACCGGAAGGCAAGTCAAGACAAGTCTAGGGCAAGTCTAAGACAAGTCACAGCAAGTCGAAACTCGTCTGCGAACTGTCTTTGACTGGTCTGTGACTGGTTTGAGACTGGTCTTAGACACGTCTGAGACTGATTCGTTACATCTCCCGTCGCCCTTCTATAGCCCGTCCCAGGGTCACTGCATCAATGTATTCGACGTCTCCGCCCATAGGGATGCCGTGGGCGATGCGGCTGACGCGGATGCCTAGGGGCTTGATGAGCTTAGCCAGGTAGAGAGCAGTAGCCTCCCCTTCAACGGTGGGGTTAGTTGCGATGATGACTTCGCGAGCCTGCCCACGCTTCAAGCGTTCCAGGAGGGGCGCAATCTTAAGTTCCTCAGGTCCGATTCCGTCCAGCGGTGCCAGCACCCCGTGGAGCACGTGATAGCGGCCCAGGTACTCGTGCACTCGTTCTACCGCCATGAGGTCTGCCGGCTCTTCAACGACACAGATCGACTCCGCGCTTCTTTGCGGGTCACGACAGATGGCGCAGAGGTCTCCTTCGGCCAAGCCGAAGCATTCCTGGCAGAGGGTAGTCTCGGCTTTGACTGCCCAGATGGCTTCAGCCAAGTTCTCTACGTAACTCCGGTCTGCATCAAGAATAAACAAGGCGAGGCGGGTCGCGGTTTTCTCGCCTATGCCTGGCAGCTTTCCTAACTCTTGCACAAGACGAGCGAGCGCAGGGGTAAGGTTCATCTTTGCTTCTGGAGGGGCAGGACTGACTCTGCCCGAGCAGGGACGCGATAAGCAGTGTCCCTATTTTCACCTGATACTACGCTTAGGCTGTTAACCCTGGAATCTTCAAACCGCCGGCCGCCTTACCCATCTCGTCCGCCATCATCTTCTGGGCCTTGCGAATCCCTTCATTGACCGCGGCCACTACGAGATCCTGCAGCATCTCGGTATCGCTCGCTTCGAGCACGCTCGGATCGATCCGCAAGGAGACTAGCTCTAGGCGTCCATTCACCACGGCGACAACCATATTCCCACCAGCGGACGCTTCAACGGTTTTCGTTGCAACCTCTTCTTGGATGCGCGCAAGTTTCGTTTGCAATTGCTGCGCTTGCTTCATCAAATCTCCCAAGTTTGCCATGATCGCTCGCTCCTCTTGTGTCCAACTGAACTAGCCTGGAGAGCGGTACGAACGAGACGTAGTCTGCACTTCTCCACCCAGGATGTCCAGAACAGTTTTCACTAATGGGTCACTTTCTCCTTGGCCTTCTTGAGGCTGAGCAGTCGCGGGTGACGACGCTACTGAGAGAGACGAAGGCTGGCCA
>CAZAYE010000516.1:0-3620 GCA_964489255.1 uncultured Enterobacteriaceae bacterium | reverse complement strand
CTTTTAGGTAGCCACCCTGAAACAGGCCTGACGGCAGCAGAAGTAGCAGAACGCCAGGCACGCTTTGGGCCGAACGAGCTGACCCCGAAGAAGCGACAGAGCGCTCTCGTTCGCTTCCTCCTGCAGTTTCACCAGCCGCTGCTCTACATTTTGTTGGTCGCCACCGTTATTACCGCGCTGCTACAGGAGTGGGTTGACGCGGGAGTGATTTTTGCCGTGGTGCTGGTCAATGCCATTGTCGGTTTTATTCAGGAATCCAAGGCCGAGAACGCCATTGCGGCTCTCGCCCGCATCGTCACTACCGAGGCGACTGTTATCCGTGCGGGGCAAAAGAGGCGCGTCCCCTCGCGCGACTTGGTGCCCGGGGACCTCGTGCTCCTCACCTCCGGCGATAAGGTCCCGGCCGATATGCGGCTGCTCAGAGTGCGGGATCTGCAAGTAGACGAATCCGCTCTCACCGGGGAATCGGTCCCCGTCGCGAAACAGCCTAAACCCCTTCCGCAAGAGACACCCCTGGCCGACCGCGGCAATATGGCCTACGCGGGCAGCCTGGTCACCTATGGCCAGGGGAGCGGTAGTGTCATCGCCATCGGTGACGCTACCGAAACTGGGCGCATCTCCCAGCTCGTTGCCCAGGCAGAGGAGCTTTCTACGCCACTGACACGCAAAATCAAAGAGTTCAGTCACTGGTTGTTGTATGTCATCCTGGCACTGGCCGCAGGAACCTTTGCGATAGGATTGTGGCGTGGGGAATCCCCCTTCGCCATGTTTATGGCCGCGGTCGCCCTGGCAGTCAGTGCCATCCCGGAAGGGTTGCCGGCTGCCATTACCATTGCCCTTGCCATTGGTGTGTCACGCATGGCTCACCGTCGTGCCATTATCCGCAAACTTCCTGCGGTAGAAACGTTGGGCAGCACCACCGTGATCTGCTCGGATAAGACCGGCACGCTGACCGAAAATCAGATGACCGTGCAGGAAATCTATGCTGGCGAGCAACTCTACACGGTCAGCGGCGTAGGTTATACGCCGAGTGGACAGTTTTTGCTAGCGGGACAACCCGTTGACTTGGCCGGAGCACCTGTGTTGCACGAATGCCTGCTGGCCGGGCTCCTGTGCAACGATTCCACGCTGCAGGAAAAAGAGGACCGCTGGACGGTGGCAGGCGACCCTACTGAAGGCGCTCTGATTACCGCCGCTTGGAAAGCTGGCCTCGCACCGCACGTCCTCGAACGGGAGCTGCCGCGGGTGGATACGCTCCCCTTTGAATCGCAGCACCAGTACATGGCGACCCTGCACCAGAAAGGGGACGAGAAGGTCGTTTATGTCAAAGGGGCGGTCGAAGCAACGCTGAGGCGGTGCACGTCAATGCTTGATGCGCAAGGGAACCTGGTGCCTCTCCAGCGCTCGGACATTGAACACACGGTCAACACCATGGCAGCCAAGGGCCTGCGCGTCCTGGCATTTGCAAAGCAAGCGGTTGGGACACCCACGCACACCTTACATCATGCTGATCTCAAAGAGGGCCTGATCTTTCTTGGGCTCCAGGGCATGATCGATCCGCCGCGCCCAGAAGCGATTGAGGCAGTCTACACCTGCCAGACGGCGGGAATAGCGGTCAAGATGATCACCGGCGATCATGTTTTGACCGCTACCGCGATTGCGCAAGCGCTTGGATTAAGCCAAGCCGAACGCACGCCGGGATTGAGTGGGTTGGAGCTGGAGGCGCTGAGCGATCAGCAACTGGTCGAAGTAGTGGAAAACGTCGCGGTGTTCGCCCGCGTCGCCCCCGAGCAAAAACTGCGTATCGTGAAGGCGTTGCAATCGAGGGGACATATCGCCGCTATGACCGGTGACGGCGTCAATGATGCACCAGCCCTCAAGCAGGCAGATATCGGGATTGCCATGGGCATGACTGGCACCGAGGTAGCCAGGGAGGCCGCCGATATGCTGCTTACGGACGACAATTTTGCGTCTATCGAGGCAGCGGTGGAAGAAGGCCGCTGCGTGTTTGACAATCTCACGAAATTCATTACCTGGACACTGCCGACCAATTGGGGCGAGGGATTAGTCATTTTGGCGGCTCTCGCTGTCGGACTCTCGCTGCCTATCCTGCCAGTGCAAATCTTGTGGATTAACATGACCACTGCCCTGCTCCTCGGGTTGATGTTAGCTTTCGAGCCGAAAGAAACTGACGTGATGCAACGCCTCCCGCGCGACCCACAGGCGCCGCTCTTATCGGGTACGCTGGTCCTGCGCATCATATTGGTGAGTGTGCTGTTACTGGTGGGAACCCTTGGCCTCTACTTATGGGAATTGCGACGAGGAGTAGAGATAGCGGAAGCCAGAACGGTAGCAGTCAATGTATTGGTGATAGGTGAACTCTTTTACCTCTTCAATTGTCGCTCGCTGACCCAGTCAATCTTTACTGTCGGCGTATTTTCCAACCCCTGGTTGATGCTTGGTGCGATATCGATGTTTGGTTTGCAACTGCTGTTTACCTATTCTGAGGTCATGAATCGGCTCTTCCATAGCGCGCCCATTACGTCTGAGGCCTGGCTGCGCATTGTGGCGGTGGGGTTCGGTGTGTACGTGATCGTCGGCCTAGAAAAGTGGGGCAGGCGCTTTCTGGCCGTTGGATGCGCATCCCAGGCCGGTCGCTACCCGCTGCCAAGTGAAGGGTAGTGAGCGCCGTGTTGCGGCGAGGAGAGGGCTACCCCAATCCCTCTTCCTCCTTTACTGTAGAGCCAAGGGAGTGAAAGAGAACGATCTATGCAAGTACGTAAGATTTTAGTGCCGACCGATTTTTCTCCATCTGCAGAGCGGGCGCTAGAATGGGCGGCCTCGCTGGCGGTCGCACTCCAAATGGCGACGATTTACCGCTGAGTGTGGATAAGCTGCTGTTGTGACCTGTCTGCTCGTCTGCAATCTGCGTTGCGGTTGAGAGCGAGAAGTAGATGATTCGTCGAGAATGGTTACCAGCCCTAAGCACGGACAGTAAGTTCTCACTGTCCGTGGTACGCTGGCACCTCATGATCCGTGGAGTTGTTCAGGGAATTGGGTTTCGTCCCTTTGCCTACCGGCTGGCTCAGGAGCTAGGCCTTGCGGGGTGGGTGCGGAATACCGCTGCCGGCGTGGAAATCGCCATTGAAGGACAAGAGAACGTCCTTGCTCACTTCCTGCGACGCTTACAGCGAGAGGCTCTGCCCCTGGCCTGTATCGTGGATGGAGAGGTTGCAGAAGAAGCTCCCCTGAACGTCGCGGATTTTACTATCCTTCCCGGTAAATCTGGGGAAGGCAGTACGCTCATCCCTCCTGATCTGGCAACCTGTCCGCTGTGCTTAGCGGAGGTGTTTTGCCCACAGGACCGTCGCTTTCGTTATCCCTTTGCCAACTGCACAGCTTGCGGGCCACGCTTTACTGTCATCCAGACCTTGCCCTACGAGCGTACCACCACGACGATGGCGGCCTTTGCCCTCTGCCCATCCTGTGCGACAGAGTATGAAAATCCCGCCGACCGCCGTTTTCACGCCGAACCAGTAGCCTGTCCCGCTTGCGGTCCACACGTGTGGTTGGAAGCTGTCTCTTATACACATCTGACGCTGCCGACGATCTTACGCGTG
>CAZAYE010000515.1:3110-3621 GCA_964489255.1 uncultured Enterobacteriaceae bacterium | reverse complement strand
GCTCAAGCCAGCCGTGCAATGCCTTGTGCTCGCGGACGAACTGCCGATCCTTGATCAGGTCGGGATTCCGGTAGAGTTCCTGGGCCGTCTCATCGTGCGAGTCCAGGTAATCCTCAAAACTGCGCAAGTCACGTTCACTGATCTGCGTGGGCGCAGACCGGCGTTCCCTCTCGTCCTGCCCGGCGGTCCGCTCACGCCAGATCGCCGCGCGGGGATCGGCTTGGATGGCCTCCGCCGCCTCCGGGTGGTCATCCAACCAGGCGTGGAGGTCGGAGTGACCACGCAAGAATCGGTCATTGCCAATCAACTCTGGGTCGCGATAGAGTTCCTGGGCTGTTTCCCAATGCGAGTCGAGAAAGGCATCAAAGCTGCGCAGGTCCCGCTCGCTGACGCGAGCGCTTGAGCGGTACCCCTCGCGCCCGTAGTCCCCATCAGCCGCCGACGCGGACACAATGAAGGTGAGAGAGAGCACTCCCGCTAGGGAGAAGACAACCGAGAGAGGGTTCTTCAA
>CAZAYE010000515.1:0-3100 GCA_964489255.1 uncultured Enterobacteriaceae bacterium | reverse complement strand
CCTTGCAGAGAGAACATAGAGGTAGAAGAAGAGGCGAAGTGAGACGAAGCTGGCTCTTCCGTCTCTTCTCTACCTTCGGGAAGCAGCCTGGACCGTTCCAGCGTAGCGCCACCCGCTGCCTATGCAAGACGCGAGGTGGCATCCTCTCTCAGCGCCGATCCGGCAATTCGAGTTTGCTTTAGGGTCGGGAGAGTATATACTGAGAGCCTCTCAACAGGCTGCTCAGCGCCACACGGGTGGCGAGAGCTTGAAGGAACTTTACTGCTATGGCTCTGCCGGACGAGACGGCCCAGCAAACGCAAGCGGTCATTACTCGGGCACTGCAGCTGACCCAGGAGACGAGGGAGTTGCTGCGCCGAGCCCAGCAGTGGTCCTGGAACTTTCAGCAAACGCTGGCGCAGGTGATACCTCGCAGACAGCGCCCCGCTTCCCCAGCCGAGCTCCCCTGGCGCCCCCAAGGGATAGTAGTCATCGAGCCCAGGACTGCCAAAGCTCGTGCCTATCTCCTCATGACTA
Organism: uncultured Enterobacteriaceae bacterium; assembly: GCA_964489255.1. Classification (GTDB taxonomy): domain Bacteria; phylum Desulfobacterota; class Binatia; order Bin18; family Bin18; genus CAZAYE01. The sequence goes on along the minus strand of CAZAYE010000515.1, from coordinate 2,584 downwards.
GGATGTGACCGCTTTCGGAATGCAGCAGAGTGCTGTAACGGAGACGATCTGCCTACGCTTCAGTCCCGCGGAGGGTCTCTCGATATCGGACTCACCTAAACAACGTTCAGCTCTATTCCTCCCTCACAGGAAGTGCTTGAGACGGAGGCGATGGACTTTTGCCCCCGTCTAGGGGGAAGTGTCTGACTGAGGCGGTGACCTGAACATTTCGACCCACATACGCAGCGCCTTCGCCACTTTGAAGAAGGGGATCTGCGATGAAAGTGCCTGCTCACACAAGAGCAACGCATGTGCGCACCTCTCGTGAGACGGCAACATTTTATCGGCGTGGATCTGGCGTGGTCGAGCCGCAATCCCACCGGACTGGCGGTCCTGCGGTGGAATGGCTCTGTGGCAACGCTTGTTGAACCACTGCCGACGGCCCCGCTGTACACCGATGATGACATTGTCGCATCCATTCGGCAGAGCGCAGCACAAGGCGATGTGGTCATTGCGATTGATGCGCCACTGACTGTACCGAACCAGACCGGATGTCGTCCTGGTGAAACCTCACTGAATGCCGTCTTTGCCCGCTTTCATGCTGGCGCCCATCCGGCGAACCGCCAGAGATTAGCCGGATACAATGGAGGCTCAGTACGTGGAGAAGAATTGGTTTCGCGCTTAGCCACGCTCGGCATCCGGCACGACGCTGTCATCGTTCCGCAATGGCCAACTCGTCAGGCTTTCGAAGTGTATCCCCATCCAGCGATGGTCGTGCTCTTCCGTCTCAAGCGAGTGTTGAAGTACAAAGCAAAGCCAGGAATCCCGCACGCGCAACGTTTAGCAGCGTTCCGGCAATATCAACACCACCTGTGTAACCTCGGGCAGAGCGTTCCTCCTGTGCTCCTGCCGGAAGAATTGCTTGGGGAAGATCATCTGGCCAAACAAGGACGGGTGTTAAAGATTTATGAAGACCAACTCGATGCCGTATTCTGCGCCTATCTGGCCCTCTATTACTGGTGGTGGGGAACAGCTCGCTGTCGTATCTTTGGTGATGTCGAGCGTGGGTATATTGTCGCACCCGTAGACGAACGGGTCGGAAGGGCTTAGAGGTCAGTGAGCGATGTGGCACGTATTCCTGGACCTGGACGGAACACTGACCGACCCCAAAGAAGGAATCGTCCGATCGATTCAGTATGCCCTCCGCCAATTGGGGTTCGACGAACTTCCAGAGGCCGAACTACGAAGGTTCATCGGCCCTCCCCTGCGTGATGCATTTGTTGAACTCCTCAGCCAAACAGCTCTTGTTGAAGAGGCAGTACGATTGTATCGCGCGCGGTTCACTGAAGTCGGTATGTTCGAGAATGCGCTCTATCCTGGAGTCATCCAGCTTTTAGAGCGCATGAAGGCACAGAGATGGCTGTCCTATGTCATTACTTCGAAGCCGACGGTTTATGCACGTCGCATTGTCGAGCATTTCGCCCTGCAGGATTACTTCCATGCGGTATATGGCAGTGAATTAGACGATCGCTTTCCCCACAAAGCAGAATTGATCGCTTATGTCCTTGAGGCAGAAGCCCTTCAAGTAGAACGCGTTGTAATGGTTGGCGACCGGTTCCACGATGTTCAAGCGGCAAGCGCGCATCGTATCCCAACGATAGGAGTGACCTACGGCTACGGTTCCCGGGCAGAACTGACCGAAGCTGGAGCGCGTTGGCTCTGCGATATACCAGAGGAGATCTATCAGACGTTGCTTAGACACTTTCAATAGTTTGATTGAAATTGCTTCTCTTCTCTAACACCGGTTTGCATGCCATTTATCACAACGGCCACGACACCACTGTCACCCTGAGCGCAGCGAAGGGTCTCACTTCCCACGAGATTCTTCGCCTTCGGCTCAGAATGACATCCTGAAGAAGCCGACATTTTGATAGCAAATGAGCTTACCCCTTTGTCTCCTGTCTTTCCGTCCCCCCCCTGTAACCTTTTCCTGCCCATCTGCAACTAGATATGGGGAGACTCCCAGGAAGGGGGACACAATGTGGAGAGCCAGTTTTTCCGCTGTAGTAATGCTAATATGTGTCATAATCAGTCTCGCCGGGGGCAACGTACAGGCCCAGAAAGTTTCTCCTCAGGAGGGAGGGACCATGCAATCTGTGAACTGGCCAGACTTTTTTAAGCACCATCCCACTTTTTCGAGCCTCAGTGAGCCAGAGGTCTCGCAACTACTAAAGAGCGGGGCCGCTCAGGAACGGGCGTACTCCCAAGGTAGCAGCATCATAACCCAAGGCGACTCTGGTGATTCGGTCTTCCTAATCGGCTCCGGATCAGTCCAGGTCACGGTGTTCGGAGCTCCTGTCGCTGTCTTAAAAGAGGGTGAATTCTTTGGGGAAATTGCGGTCATCGAACGAAAACCGAGAACGGCGACGGTGTCGGCCAAGGAGAGCTGTTTGTTGTTAGAGATCGCGGGGGATGAGTTTCGCAACCTCCTGGCGGCGCATCCTGATATTCAATCGAAGGTACATGCAAAGATGAGTACACGGCTGAGCCACCCAAGCCAGCCATGACAGTCCGCGTTCGGCGATGATCCAGGACGATGCGGCGC
>CAZAYE010000514.1:1541-3621 GCA_964489255.1 uncultured Enterobacteriaceae bacterium | reverse complement strand
GAGGACTTTGGAGGCTTTTCTCTCACCAAGTTTGATGGCACGACCATCACAATCTAGCTGGAGCCGAGAGACAGAGACACGAGACAGAGAGGGATGGAGCGGTCTCTGTCTCCTTAGGTGGGAAAAAGTTGTCTTCTAGTCGATGTCGACATTCGGGTTAAGAGGGCACACGCGCGATCCTCGTCAGGTTCAGTGACACCCATACAATCCAAGCGGTCAGAGCGAGCGCGACAATCGTGAAGATCTGCATCTGCTTGACCAGACCAGTGAGCCGTTCGGGTTCAATCGCCTCACCCCGTAGCTCAGTTCGGACGATCCGATGTCCCATCCCCAGTGAGACTGCAGCACTCACGTTGATTAACAGGAACACCAAGAGCAGCTTAAAGCCGAGCACCCCGCCGAGTAACTCGAAAAATCGTCGCCCCAACATCGCTTTGTATGACGTCAGGTTGAAGGCGCCGGTCATCACTACGACCCCCAGAGCGCCGATGCTGAGCGGATTATACAATTTGAGCCCTTGGGCGAGAAAGCGTTGTTTGTCGGAGGCCGCAGGGATCTGGGCTGCCATCGGCAGCAGCACGACAACCAGCATCACGCCACTGCCGAAGTAGACTGCCAGTCCGAGCAGATGCATCCACAAGATGAAGAGGTCGCTCATGGGCGGTGGTTAAAACAGAGGGGTCAGGAAATGTAAATAGCAGATGCGGCTCGTGGTCCTCCGTTGACAGTAAAAACCCCAGCCGATATGCTCCCTTGCGTGTCTTTCCGGCAATGTTTCTATACGACCTATCTCAATGTGATATGAGGTAAAGTTGATGGCTGAAAAGGTGCTCCTGCGCCATCTCGATGTTCCGAACATTCGTAAGCTCGACGTCTATCTTGCCCATGGCGGCTACGAGGCCGCGCGTAAGGCGCTGACGACGCTCAAACCCGAGGAGGTCACCGAGCAGGTCAAGACCTCGAACCTCCGCGGTCGTGGGGGAGCCGGATTCGTCGCCGGTATGAAGTGGGGATTTCTTCCCAAAGACTCTCCCAAACCCGTCTATCTCTGTTGTAACGCTGATGAGAGTGAACCCGGAACCTTCAAGGATCGGGCGCTCATTGAGTGGAATACCCACATCTTGCTTGAGGGTATTCTCATTACTGCTTACGCGATCAAATCCCACACGGCCTACATCTATATTCGCGGCGAATTCGCCCTGGGGGCTAGACACCTAGAGGAGGCGATTGCCGAAGCCTATGCGAACGGCTTGCTCGGCGAGGACATCTTCGGCACCGGCTACGATCTGAACGTCTACGTTCACCGCGGTGCTGGGGCATACATCTGCGGTGAGGAGACCGGTCTGATCGAGTCGCTGGAAGGAAAGCGCGCGTACCCGCGCATCAAGCCCCCGTTTCCCGCGGTCTACGGTTTGTTTGGGAGTCCAACCATCGTACAGAACGTCGAGACCCTCTCGTGTGTACCGTCGATTATCAAAAACGGTCCGGAGTGGTTCAAGGCAATCGGTCCAGAGACCGGCCCGGGTCCGAAGATTTATTGTGTGAGTGGTCACGTCGAGAAGCCGGGTCTTTACGAACTGCCCATGGGGATGCCTTTGCGTACCGTCATCTATGATTACGCTGGCGGCATTCGTGGCGGCAAGAAACTCAAGGCGGTGATGCCCGGTGGCTCATCGTTCCCGATTCTGACTCCAGATGAGATCGACGTGCATATGGATTTCGACTCCATGCGTAGGATCAACGCCTTTCTTGGCACTGCAGGGATCATCGTCATGGATGAAGACACCTGCATGGTGCGGGCGTTAGAGATCATCGACCGCTTCTATCATCACGAGTCGTGCGGCCAGTGCTCGCCCTGCCGTGAGGGCACCGGCTGGCTGCACAAGCTGCTGGTGCGTCTGGAAGAGGGCAACGGTCGGGCGGAAGACATCGACCTGATGAACAAGATTTCAGACAACATGATGGGCAACACGGTCTGCGTCCTTGCCGACGCTGCCGCCATGCCCACGCAGAGCTATCTCAGCAAGTTTCGTGACGAGTTCATTGCTCATGTGACTTTGGGACGTTGCCCGTTTAAGAA
>CAZAYE010000514.1:0-1441 GCA_964489255.1 uncultured Enterobacteriaceae bacterium | reverse complement strand
CCATGCCCAAACTTGAAATTGACGGCCGTGAGGTAACGGTTGAGGACGGTTTGAACGTTATTCAGGCAGCCGAACGCCTCGGTATCGAGGTGCCGCATTATTGCTACCATCCCGGTCTGAGCATTTCTGGCAATTGCCGGATGTGCTTGGTCGAAATTGAGAAGATGCCCAAGCTGCAGATCGCCTGCAACACCCGGGCGACCGAAGGGCTGGTCGTCAAGACCACGAGCCCGAAGGCCAAAGCGGCACAGGCTGCCGTGCTAGAGTTTCTGCTGATCAATCACCCAATCGACTGCCCCGTCTGTGACCAGGCTGGCGAGTGTAAACTGCAAGACTATTACATGGACTACGGTGTCTACCGTAGCCGTTTCCCTCTCGAAGCGAAGGTTGAAAAGCGGAAGGTCGTTGATTTGGGGCCGCAAGTCGTTCTCGACCAGGAGCGGTGCATCCTGTGCGCTCGCTGCACCCGGTTTCTCGACGAGGTTACCAAGACCGGCGAACTGGGAATCTTTGCTCGTGGTGATCGCTGCTATATTGACCTGTTCCCCGGCAAAAAGCTCGATAATCCATACTCTGGCAACGTCGTGGATGTATGCCCGGTCGGCGCGCTGACCAGCAAAGACTTTCGTTTCAAGGCGCGAGTCTGGTACCTGGAGAAGACTGAGTCGGTTTGCAGCCGGTGCGCTAATGGTTGTAACATTGACATCTATCATCGTCGTGGGCAGATGTACCGTTTCCGTCCTCGCTACAATCCTGACGTGAATCAGTATTGGATGTGTGATGAGGGTCGCCTGTGGTACAAGGAATTGCAGAAAGAGAGCCGAATTCTCCGCCCGCTCCTCCGTGAGGAACAGAATTTTGCAGCAGTCTCGTGGGACCAGATACTCGGAAGAGTGTCTGATACGCTCACCCAGGCAAAAGAGGAACATGGCGCCAGTGCCATCGCCGGCATCCTCGGAGCCAAGGCCACGAACGAAGAGGTATACCTGTTTTCCCGCCTACTGACGGAACATGTCGGAACGGAGTTCATAGCTGGCTTCTCTTGGTCTCCGGCTCATGCCTCTCACGATAATTTCCTCATCAAAGCTGACAAAAACCCCAATACGCGTGGTTTGCAAGTCATGGGATTACTCAACGGTGGAACAAGCGTCGCAGATGTACTTGCCGCCGCGGACAAGGGATCCCTTAAAGTTCTCCTAGTTTTTGGTGCAGATCTAATCCCTGCTTTCGGGCCGGAGAAACTCGACGCTGCCCTCGACAATGTGGAAGTAGTCGTTTTCGACACGGACTACTCAGGAACTACGGAGTACGCTGATGTGGTCCTGCCGATTGGCGCTGCGCCTGAGACCGATGGCACCTTCATCAACTACGCAGCTCGGGTGCAGCGGATCCGTCAAGCGTTTTCTCCTCCTGGGGAAGCAAAACCTGGATGGGAAGTTCT
>CAZAYE010000513.1:0-3622 GCA_964489255.1 uncultured Enterobacteriaceae bacterium | reverse complement strand
ATCATGCCTAGTCTCGTGGGCTCGGAGATGTGTATAAGAGACAGGGGGGAGAGGCTGGCGAGGTGGTACGGGAGCCTGGGGTTAGTCTTGTTGCTGAATGCGCCTTCCCTGGTAAACGCCCAGATCAGGCTTGAAATTTATGGACCAGGCGGTGCGGGAATTCCCATCGCAATCTCTCCACTGATGGACCTATCGGGTGGAGCGGGCCAGAGAGCTGCAGAGGCCTTTGCTGATATTATTGCTCGGGATCTCGATATCTCAGGTTATTTTAAGATCATTGACCGCGGGGCCTATATCGAGGGTCCTGCTCCCCTGGCGCTTGAGGAGATTAACTTTCAGAACTGGTCTATGCTCGACGCTGCGGCGTTGGTAAAAGGCGGATTCTTGTTTGAGGGAGAAACCCTGACGGTTGAGGCCCGACTGTTTGATGTCGCTCAGCGTAAACAACTCGGCGGCAAACGGTATCGGGGCGAACGGAGAGATCTACGGCGTATGGCTCATCGCTTCGCCGATGAGATCATGCGCCTTATCACCGGTGAGTTGGGACCATTCAACTCACACATTGCCTTTGCTTCCAACCGGGCTGGTGGCCGAGCCAAAGAAATTTATGTCACTGACCTGACTGGGCTAGAGATCACTCAACTCACCCGGGACCGGACGCTGAACCTCGGACCGACTTGGAATCCTGCTGCTGACGTAATTACGTTCTTCTCATACAAGCAGGGAGGTCCCTACCCGTATCGCCTTGAACTATACAGTGGGCGCGAAAGTCGCTTGTATCCAGTGGTCGGATACAAAAGCCAGTGGTCCCCAGACGGCACGACAATCGCAGTGACCTTGGAACAAGAAGGCAACTCCGACCTGTTCTTGCTCTCTCCTGAGGGCCGCCTCGTCCAGCGTCTAACCGATGGCCCTGACATTGATGTCTCACCCACCTGGTCTCCGGATGGTCAGGAAATCGCTTTTTGTTCAAACCGCAGCGGAGGTCCACAGATTTATGTCATGACTGTGAACTCCGGTCGAACCCGGCGTCTCACCTTCAGGGGGGACTATAACACTTCGCCAGTGTGGTCCCCCAAGGGGGATCTGATCGCGTATATTACCCGAAGCGGCGGTTTTCGCATCATGACGATCAACGCCAGCGGTGGTGACCCCCAGGAAGTCACCGCAGGAGAGGACCCCTCCTGGTCCCCGGATGGACGCTACCTGGTCTTCAGCTCTAGACGCCGGCTTTATATCGCGAGTAAGGACGGTCGTGTCGTTAAACAATTGACTGGTGGGGGGGGAGATGATACTAGTCCGGCGTGGTCATCGCGCTTGGAATAAAATGGCGCGAGTAAGGAAGGAAATGCGAGAAACGATGCGGGGCATAAGAGGGTGGCATTGGCGCATTGGTGGCGTATTACTGATCGCCTTGGCAGTAAGCGGTTGTCCCAAAAAAACTCCGCCTCCGGTCGAGACTGGCCCCAGCCCTGGTACCGGGGGCATAGGAGAGACGGGTATTCCACCGGCTGGAGAAACTACGCAAAGACAGCTCGAATACGGGCCTGAACGTGGAGGTCCCCTTCAGGATATTTACTATGACTACGACTCCTTCGACCTAGCTGCTGAAGCGCGAGAAACCCTACGTGTGAATGCCAATTGGCTGCAGAGTAACTCTCAAGCCAGGGTCGAAATCGAGGGACATTGCGACGAGCGCGGGACTGCTGAGTACAACCTTGCCCTTGGCGCCAAGCGAGCTAAATCCGCACGCGACTATTTGGTTTCCCTTGGCATCTCTCCAGAACGGCTCTCCACGATCAGCTATGGAGAGGAATTACCTGTGTGTCGAGAGGCAACCGAGAGTTGTTGGTCGCAAAACCGGCGAGCGCACTTCCTCGTGCTGAATCGTTAATTTATCCTCACAACGACGATTACCCAGTGGCCAATATCTTCATTGTGACACTTGTCGCGTTCTTGCCCTTAATAGGGGTGAGCGGCTGTGCCACCCAGACAGACATCCAGGCAGAGAAACAGGCGCGCGAAGCGCTGCGCGTCCAGCTTGCTGATAGCAAGGCCTCCATGGAAGACCTCCGCCGTGAGATTGGCAAAGTCCGCGGTGAAATAGATGAAGTCCGCTATCGTCTTGATCGGCTGGCGAGGGAACGAGTTGGCAGCGGCCCGCAGTTGAAAATCCTGGAAGATCGGATCGCGGTCCTCGAAAAACAGTTTAGGGCGAGCGAAGAGCCCGTCAGTTCTCCTCTGCCAGGCCCAGGAGAACCTCTGCTCAGACCAGGGGAACCGCCGATCACTGCAGGACCCCCCGCTCCCTCTCCGGCTTCCCCTTCTTCTCCTGCCGGGCCGACAACCTCAGAAACTCCATCAGCCGATAGGGACCTCGCTCTTGCCAAAGAGCCGCTCGACGTGCAGGATGAGTATAAGCTAGGTTTGCGGGCGTTTACTGATCAGCAGTATGACAAAGCTATTCAGCAGTTTCGCTCTTTTCAGCGTAAGTATCCCAACTCCGACATGGCTGACGACGCGCAGTACTGGATCGGAGAGAGCTATTTCACCCAAAAGGATTACAACCGCGCGATTCTTGAGTTCAATGACGTCCTGAAATATCGCCGAGGAGACAAAGTCCCCGCCGCGTTGCTGCGACAGGCCCAGGCGTTCCTCGAGATCGGTGACCGAACCGACGCCCGGCTGATTCTGCAGAAGCTGGCTAGCGACTACCCGAGCTCCGAGCAGGCCAGGGAAGCCAGAGACAGGCTGCAAACCCTGGGGCGCTAGCGCTTTCTTCCCCGCGCCCGGCGTGTGTGGGTAGGAACTATGAAGATTATCCGCCACATTATCGCCCACGCCCCTTTTCCCCATCCCGTAGTCGCGCTTGGTAACTTTGACGGGATTCACCTCGGGCATCAGGCGATTCTCCAGCGCGTCGTGCAAGAAGCCCAGGCGCGTCAAGGGACAGCGTTAGTCTTAACGTTCCACCCCCATCCTATCGCCGTGCTGCGTCCCACTCAGCCGTTCTCACTTATTCTCAGCCTGCGAGAGAAGCTGCGCCTGTTCGCTGCCCAAGGAATCCAAGGGGTGATTTTGCAGCATTTCACTCAGGTATTTTCTCGCCTCACACCAGAAGAATTCGTGCAGCATTACTTGGTCGAGGCAATCGGGGTAGAGAAGATGATTGTGGGCCACAACGTGAGCTTCGGCCGTAACCGTGCTGGCCGGGCCAAGACGTTGGCACAGCTCGGTCGCGGTCACGGCTTCGAGGTGGAGATTGTCGGTCCAGTCCTACTTGAGGGACAGGAAGTCAGCAGTACCGCCGTACGTCAATTCCTCAGTGCTGGCGAGATGCGCCAAGTGACCCGCCTGCTCGGCAGACTGTATACCGTCAGTGGGCGGGTGGAAAAAGGGGTTCAACGAGGGCGCGGGCTGGGGTTTCCAACGGCGAATCTGCGGCCACGTGCCGATGTGCTACTTCCTAACGGCGTCTATGCCGTAGTCGTCACTGTCGGCGAACAGGAAATTCCCGGCGTCGCCAACGTTGGCATTAATCCAACGTTCGGCGGTAACCGAAGAACGATCTAAGCGCACTTGTTTGATTTCTCCGCCGACCTCTACGGGCAACACCTGCAGA
>CAZAYE010000512.1:0-3624 GCA_964489255.1 uncultured Enterobacteriaceae bacterium | reverse complement strand
AGATGTCAGATAGCATCTGTCGGGCTTCGGCTTGCTTGCCTTGTTGTTGCCACAGACGGGCAAGGCTCACGGTGGCGCGGAGTTCAAACGATTTCGCTTGCTGACGCTGTGCGATCTTAATAGCCTTGAGAAAACACGCTTCAGCTTCGGATTGGGGGTTGGCAATTTTGAACTTTGAACCTTGAACGTTGAACTGTTGCAGCGCCAGCTGCCCTTTCAGTCGATATACTTCTGCCCCATAGTTATGCTCTTCAGTAAGGACTAAGGCTGAGGCCCGGCCTCGGTGACAGAGTAGTTCAATGACTTGGTCCACAACCTCGTAGAACTTCACGCTCGCTCCTCTGCTTTAGGTGCGCCCCTACTACGTACACATCGCGCGTTTCTCACTCCCACTAGCGGAGGGTCGAAGGGCTTCATCCGGGTTACGCACCAGAAGCGGCGTCGGGACTGGCGAGGCTTTCGTAGATCGTTTTTCCGCCCACGATAGTTTCGAGCACGCGGATGTCCCTGATACGTTCAGGGACAAGTAAAGGATTCTCTGACAGGATCACCAAATCGGCCAGCTTCCCAGGTTCGATTGAGCCGGTTCGAGCTTCGTCAAAATTTTGCCACGCAGCATTGATCGTAACGGCGCGGAGCGCTTCCAGCGGAGTGATGCGCTGTTCCGCGCCAATGACATCGCCACCCGTGGAGATGCGATTCACTGCAGCCCATACGAGGAGCAGCGGGTCCATAGGCACAACTGGCGCATCGGTGTGAATCGTGAACTGCAGACCGCGATCGAACGCTGATTTGGCCGGACTGATACGATAGGCGCGTTCTCGCCCCAGAAAAATGTCACGATGGCGATCTCCCCAGTAGAACGTGTGGAGCATGAAGAAAGATGGAATGACGCCTAACTCTTTCATCGCCTCGAGTTGATCTTCTCTCGCCATCTGGGCGTGAACGATAATATGACGCGCATCGTTCCGCGGAGTCTCTTTCTGCGCTTCTCGATAGGCATACAAGGTATTATCGATCGCGGCATCGCCATTGCCGTGAATAGCAATCTGATAACCAGCCTGGTGTAGTCTCTTGACTTGGACAGTCAAATCGTTACGACTCACAAATGGATAGCCGACATAATCGTCCTTCCCTCCAGACGGCGGCACGGCGTACGGTTTGCTGAGGTACCCGGTGTAACCCTGGATCGACCCGTCGGCGATCAACTTCACCGCACCCACCTTCAATATGGAGCTTTCGGGAATCTTCTTGTTCGTCGCCTTAAACCCGGGCCAGATGACGACCCTGATCGGCAAAGCCCCTTGCGTGGCGGCCGCAATCAGACTGTCTATACCAGCATCTAACGCAAGTCCGTTCTGGGCTGTGGTCACACCTTTGCTGGCATACTCCTGAGCTGCGGCAGTAATGGCAGCAAGACTTTGCACAGGAGACAAAGGAGGAATTTTGTTCATGACCAAGAACAGGGCGTTCTCCTCAAAAACTCCGTTAGGTTTTTTCGTCCCTGGGTATCGGCGAATGACACCTCCCTGCGGATCGAGTGTGTCCTCGGTAATGTTTACCTGCTCCAACGCCAGACTGTTCGCCACACCTAAATGCCCAGAGACATGAGACAGCCAGATGGGATGCTCGATGGATGCTTGGTCCAGGTCATCTCTGGTGGGGTGTCGCTGGTCCGCTAGCAAAGTGTCATCGTATCCGAACCCCTGCACCCACTCCCCTTTGGGTGTCTTTTGTGCCTTCTCCTTCAGTCGTTGAATAATGTCGGCAATATTCCTGGTCGTGCCAATAGGCGGACTGTTGCAGTCCACGCGGTACAACGCCCTGATACCAGACTCGGGGAAATGACTATGCGCGTCAACGAAGCCAGGGATCAGGGTTTTGCCGGCAAGATCGACCACACGTGTTTTGGCACCGATCAGAGCCCGAATGTCACTGGTGCTCCCGACGGCCTTGATCTTTCCTCCCTCGACCGCCACTGCTTGTGCAACGTCATTGGTAGCATTCATAGTGAGGACGGTGCCGTTGATGTAGACAGTATCGGCTTCGGGAGTTGCTTTCGAATCGGCAGCGGAGGCACTCATATCCTTACTGCTTAAGACAGTCAAAAACAGCAAGACACAGAAAAACGTACGCAGCCGATCCTGACGAAGAAGCACAGTGAGTTTCCCGCTTCCGAGGGACTGGTTGGGTAGTGCTTACCCTCCTTTTCCCGAGTAACCGAGCGGATTCACGAGGCCCATAGCTTGTGACCAGGCACCCATAAGGCATGAAACCCGACAGGCACGCGTTGCGGAAGCTGTACACGGGCAATTGGGCCGGCAGAGAAATGCTTTGCGTCGAGAACGAGCACTTCCGAGGAGTTAGTATTTGCATCGGCGACGAAGGTGACGACATAACCGTCATCTTCGTCTTTGGCATTGACTCGCGGCGCGAACGGCGCCTCGCTGCCGATGCACCCTGCCCCAAACAGATATTCTTCTGAAGTTCCCTTCTGGATATCGTATTTCACTAGGCCGTTGAGATGTGGGACGTAGGCGTTATAGGCGTAGCGGGACTTTCGCCCTAGTCGTTGCCGGTTCATGGTTGGCCACTCGGTTTTCGCTTCGTCAAGTTGTTCTTCCTTAACGGCGCCAGTCTTGAGGTTAAACCGCCAGCGCCAGAGCTGGGCTTCGAGCCGTAGGAAGGCCTGCATCCGCGCCAATTCGCCCTCGCCAGACACGCTCTTTGGACGGGGTTCGACCACACGGCACGCATCCATAATGATCTCTTCGCCCTCCTCCCAGGAGTTCACCACATGATAGATGAAGCACGGGGTCGCCTCGAACCAGCGCACGCTATCCCCATTGCCGTAACGCGGCAGAATGGCGAAGCGGCTGGGCAAGTCCGGGTAATAGGTGACCTTATGAAGGTTTTGGGGCAGTAATTGCGGATCCCAGAACAGCGGCAGATCCATCAAGATCGAATAGTGTTCCGTAATTGCCATATCGTGCGGCAATCGTGGTCCTGGCAGATCGATCGGCGTGTGATGGAGCAATGCGCCATCGGGAGAGGCGACATTATAAGTCATGAACGGCGGCTTGGTGGCGTAGTCGAAGAACAGCAATTCGCCGGTGTGCTCATCGACCTTGGCGTGTGCTGATACGGTGCGATTGAGCGCACCACCAAAATTCTCGACACCAAGAGACTCCAGGGTCAGGGCATTGAGCTTGTAGGGGAGACCGCACTGGTACCACAACGCTAAGGCATATCCATTATGGAAAACGAGATCAGTGTTTGCGGTGTCCTTCAGCCAGCCATCAGAGCCGCTGCCCTTTGGTATGGACGGATCGGGCCGGTCCATCAGCCCAGGCCAGAGTGCCTGTCCAGCTTCCTGCTCTGTCATGAAGCCAGTTGTGCGAATCCAACGGTTACGGTAGGTCGCCTTCCCATCCTGGAAAGCGATGGCGTGCACCATACCGTCCCCATCAAACCAGTGGTAACGACCACGGGGCTCAAAGATCGGATTGGGACCGTTCCGCAAATACACCCCTTCGAGGTCCTTGGGAATCTCTCCGACCACCGGCAACTCATCCGCGGTGATTTCTCGGCTCACAGGAGCAAAGAGCCCTACCAGAAAAGGAT
>CAZAYE010000511.1:1716-3635 GCA_964489255.1 uncultured Enterobacteriaceae bacterium | reverse complement strand
ATAGTGTCTGGACTGCTCTTCAGATCCCACTGCTGGCCGTTTCGTTCCTGGGTGGCTTCGCGTTTGGCCCTACAGCCTTCTTCTGGCTAGGGGCCATACGCCTGGTGTTTGCGCTGCATGGGCAGTGTTTTGTCAACAGTGTGTGCCATTTACGCCCGGGCACCCCGTTCGGGAACGACTCGAGTCAGAACGTGCCTTGGCTCGCGCTGTGGCACGGTCTGCAAGGGGAGAACTGGCACCGCAACCATCATGCCCGGCCGGGCTCAGCGCGACTCGGCTGGACGGCCGCGCAACTAGACATGGGCTGGTGGATCATTGTAGGGCTGGAACGGCTAGGACTGGCAACCGAGGTACGAAGGCCAGAGGTCTTCTGTGCCTGAGGGGGGGAAATGGTAGCTAGAGGAGGAGGATTTATTCTGCTCGTTTTTCCGCGCTTGCTTTTCTCTTTAAACCTGTCATGGTGGTGCTGCATTCCTTACGGGTAGAGACTCGCCTTTCCCAGTAAGCCTCTTTTTCCTCCTTCACCCTTTTGCCAACCCTTACCCACCCGCACCCGAAAGGGGGCAGCTATGGAGTTTTCACCCTTTGGTGTTCTCGGGATCGTCGGCGTCCTCGGCGTCTGGGCCGTGATTGCCTTGTGCAGATTCGTGCTGCGCCACCTCGAAAGGAAGGAAGCATGAGCAAGGCAGAGATGAGAGAGCAGCTGTGGGGGACAGTGCTGGCGTTCGATGCGATCAGACAGCGAATCATTAATACCTGCTTCATCGCGGAGGTGCAGAACTTCCCTCAGGCTAAGCCTGGCCTCCGAGATTTCACTAAGGAGCTGAAGAAGCTCGTCGCGCGCTGCGAAACGCTCCTAGAGGGGATGGAGGAGACAGAAAGGATATGAACGCCCGTGGACCAATACTCCACACTGGCTGCATAACGGCCAGTGAATAACAGAGGAGTGAGCGCATCTCCACTTGAAGTTTGTGACAGAGCCAGCAGGGGTGCTGCTCTAGAGTCGCAAGAGCAACATTGACGGAAAGGATAAAGACAATGACTACGCTGAGCCAAGCCCTGCGTACGCAATGCAGGAACGCTCTCCTCGCTGGACTGGCCCTCATCGTCCTGCTGACACCTACCTGTGCCATGTCTGCCCCCTGGGGCCTCTCGCTATGCGGCGCATAAGGGCGTAGGGTGGTAGTCCACTCACGCTTCCAGGAACAAGCGCCTGTTGTTCCGACCCCCACACCTCACTACAGGAGCCCTGATGCATAAGATACAAACGGAAACGACAGTCGCATCCCCAGAGCCGATCGGCAGGGCGCACGACCACAGCCAGAGTACGCAAGATCGCCTTTTCAGAACCAAGCTCCAGTTGGGCCGGTGGGAACCCCTCCCTGCGTTCAGCATTGCCCCAGTGAGCCAAAGACCAAGAGAACGGGATTTCGGCAAGACCCTGCACTGCTTAGAAGTTCTCCAGGCCGTGCAGGAGGACACACGGACGTCGGGGTGGTATTGGGGCGACGTGCGCGGCAAGGCCGCGGTCGGCGCGGCGACCGCCGCCCTGCTCAATAAGGGCCTCATTCACTCCGTCGTCGGGCCACCGCCGTTTCGGCTCACCGCGAAAGGGGCGGAGTTTATTGGAGCCCATAGGGAAGACTGGGAGGCGTTTCTCGCAAAGACGGATCGGCAAGGGACAGTGGAAAGATTTGTAGATGCGCTCAGGCAGATTCCGGCAGAGAGCTAAGCGGTGGGCTCTCCCTGACCCAGTACGGCCTACACACTCTATCGCCAGTGAGCATGGAGCAGAAGAACAGCACTCAGAAGGACAACCTAGATCGTTGCAGGTCAGAGGAAGCCCATGCGAGGCGACCTGAAATCGCGAATGGCTGCAGTCGCACTAATCACGCCTCTAGTGACAGGGGGCGCGTCGG
>CAZAYE010000511.1:0-1706 GCA_964489255.1 uncultured Enterobacteriaceae bacterium | reverse complement strand
GGGGTGTGAGCGCCAAGGACCGGCCGAGCGCGCAGGCCAAGCGATCGACCGGGCAGTCGAGGACCTGACGAAATAACCCCCCACTGAGACACAGGGGGCCGGCGAGGAGTGAAAACTCTTTCCATTCCAGATGCGGGCGGAGGGTCGCCCCGTTTCGAAGCTCTACTGTTGCTTGCTCTCGGCGCGTGAAACTCTTTACGAAAAGTGACTTCTGTAAAGACTTGAGCGTACCACGCAGAGGAAATGGCTCGAAAAATCACGAATCGTTGTCGTACCCCTATACCCTGCAGTGATTTTGATCGGCGAGTCCCTAAAGCTCAAGCTCCACACTGAAGACTAAGAACCAGGGGAGAGACCGATGCCTATGACCCCCCATATCGAGAGACATTTCACCGCAACGCAAACGGTACGCAACATCGTGATCGGCATGGCAATAACGAGCAATGTGGTTATTCGTGCACCCTCCTGCTTACCAACAGGAACGGCTCTGATCGCATGACTCCACAGAACAAATCCAGGACCCAAGCAAAAGCCCCTGGATCCTGGCCCTCATCTACCGGAGGGCCCGGTTAGGACGCGCTTGCCTGGCGCTCCTCGTCTTCGATCTGCACTGGCACTTTCTTCGGCAGCTTCGCCGCAGGCAACGGCACCGTGACCTCCAGGACCCCGTTGCGATAGCGCGCGTGCAGCTCCTCTGCCGTCACTTCCTCCGGCAGCGTGAAGGTTCGGGCGAAAGCTCCATACCGCACCTCCTGCTGGAGGCGGTTCCCGTTCTGGTGCTCCTGCGCCGCTTTGCGCTCGCCCTTGAGGGTGAGAATATTGTCTTTCACCGTGAGTTCGACATCTTGGGGATCGATCCCGGGGAGGTCCACTTTAATGCGGAAGGTGGTCCCGTCCAGGTAACTTTCGCTCTGCGGGACATACCCCGTGGGCACTGAGCGTCCCGGCGTGCCGGCCCGGTCCCAGGTGCCGAGGAAGCGGCTGAAGAGCTCATCGATATCGCGGGAGGTATTGAGGCTGTGGAAGGGGATGGACCAAATGGACAATGGTTTCATCATGATCGCGTTACGTCCTTTCGCTCAGTCGTGCTGAGTCATTGTTCAACAGGGAATCTAAGCATGAATCTGCCTTTGTCGAGGGAACACAGGAGCGTAAAAAGCTCTTCGCGGCACCCCAGGGCGTCTGGAGGCAAGAAAAGTAGGGTGTTCTCTAACTCGCGTACGTTGCCCGGCCAGGGGTAGGTAAGGAGGAAGCGCAGCGCCTCAGCGGACAGACACCGGGCGCGCAGAGTTCCTCCGGAAACTGTCCGCCGCCCGCCAAACATCCCCCCTGTACGATTTTCGCACGATTCCAACATTTTGAGCAAGAATTTCACAGACGGTACGGGACCCCTGCGCTACAGTTGTTCTGGTCAACGAGTTGAAAGGAGAAGATCATGCAGGGACTATCATGGATACAGGCCAGCCTGCTCGCGGTGGTCGTGGGCGTTGCGGTCTAGTACCGCACCGCGCAGCGGCTTCTCCTAGCGCTCGACTCTGACGGCACTCTGGTGCCAAGCGGCGCCTGCGAGACGTAGGAGAGTGAAAGGTACGCAAGGAGAGCAACGCCATGCTCCAGGACGCGCGCAGGCTCTATGGCAAACTTCGAGGGTGCATGAGCAAACTGCGAGATTATCCACTGTCAGTTATGCCGCCACCGAGTAGAGA
>CAZAYE010000510.1:0-3643 GCA_964489255.1 uncultured Enterobacteriaceae bacterium | reverse complement strand
GGTCTTGGCTATCGGCATCGTAGTGGTAATGATTTCCTATCTCTCGTTGGTCCTGGGTGAATTAGTGCCGAAGTCTCTGGCGTTACGTTACCCGGAACGGATCGCCTGCGTAGTAGCCCGACCCCTTGATCTGTTCTCACGGATATTCTCCATCATCGTCAGACTGTTGACCGCCTCATCGAACGCCTTGTTGCTCTTATCCGGCAGCGGGGCGAAGTCCACCGAAGCTCTCGTTTCTGAAGAGGAGGTGAAGTACCTCATCCGTGAGGGCGCAGAGAAGGGCGTCTTCGACGACACAGAGAAGGAATTCATCCACAGCGTTTTTGATTTTGCCGACACCTCAGTACGGGAAGTGTTGACCCCCCGCACCGAGGTCCACGCCCTGGAGGTACAGACGTCTTGTGCTGCTGCTCTCCATGAAATGATTGAAAGTGGTTTTTCGCGGATGCCGGTGTACGAGGAAGACTTGGAACACATCGTCGGCATCGTGCACATCAAAGAGCTCCTGCGCGCCCAGGAGCGAGAGCAAATTGCCGCACTCCGTGATTTTCTCCATCCCGTCTACTTCGTACCGGACTCGATGCAGATCAGTCACTTGCTCCGTGAGCTTCAGGTGCGTCGCGCGCACATGGCGGTGGTAGTCAATGAGTTTGGCACGGTCGTCGGCATTGCCACTATTGAAGACCTGTTGGAAGAGATTGTCGGTGAGATCCGAGATGAGTTCGATGTGGATGAAGAGCAACCCGTGCAGGAGATCGGCAAGGGCGTGCTGCTCATTGAGGGTGGAGTCCCGTTGAGCGATCTGAAAGAACAGCACCATCTGCCCTTGGAAGAAACGACTTCCTACCGCACGCTCGCAGGGTTCCTATTGGCCCGTTTGGAGCGCATCCCCAAAGGAGGAGAGACGGTAATCCACGAAGGCTACCGGTTCACGATCGTCAATATGGGTGGCCGGCGTATTGAAAAAGTCAAGGTCGAGAAACTTGAAACAGGTCCACAGCCGACCGTGGCCGTGCAAAGGACGTAGTAAAGGCAAGCGCAATCTGCCCTCTCTGATTACATACCTTGGGGGATCGAGAGGATTTGCGCCTGCTACAGCCGAGCCGTCAGGACCACAGGCCAAGCCTCTCACGGACTTCCGTGATCGTCTGCTGCGCAACCACGCGTGCCTTGCGTGCTCCTTCGCGCAAGATTGTCTCAACCCGGTCCGGATTCGCTCTGAGTTGGGCCTTCCGTTCACGAATCGGCTGGAGGTGGGCAATCAAGTTGTCAGCCAACGCTCCTTTACAGTCAATGCAGCCAATCGCCGCTGTCGTACACCCCGAACGTACCCACTGGAGGCGCTCAGCCTCGGAAAAAAACGAGTGGAGGGTGTGAACGTTGCAAACGTCGGGATTCCCTGGATCTTTTCGTCTGACCCGAGCGGGATCAGTCGCTGCCGTCGCCAATTTCTTGCGGATACTCTCGTCATCCTCACTCAGGGCGATAGTATTCCCGATCGACTTTGACATCTTTGCTTGCCCATCGAGACCTAAAATTTTCGGTGTGCTCGAAAGCAACGCTTGCGGCTCAGGGAAATACTCACCCCAGCGCGCATTGAATCGCCGTACGATCTCTCGGGCGAGTTCTATGTGCTGCACCTGATCAACCCCGACAGGCACGAGGCGAGCCTTGTAAAGAATGATGTCAGCTGTCTGTAAAACAGGATAATTAAGCAGCCCAGCGTTGATGTTGTCGGTTTGCTTTTCTGCCTTGTCTTTAAACTGTGTCATCCGCCCGAGGTCGCCAAATGGGGTGACCGTGTTGAGAATCCAGCAGAGTTGGGTGTGCTCCGGCACACTCGACTGAACAAACAAGACCGAGCGCCCTGGATCGATCCCGCACGCCAGCAAGTCGGTCGCCATCTCTAGCGTGCGCTGGGACAACACGGCAGGATCGTAGTCCTGAGTTATCGCGTGGTAGTCCACGATACAAAAGAAACACCGATACTCATCTTGGAGGGCCACCCAGTTACGAACGGCCCCCAAATAGTTGCCAAGATGCAATTCTCCAGACGGCTGAATACCACTGAACACCGTATCCATCATGATATTTCTTGTACTTGCGAAGGCGAGGGCCGTCAACTGAACTTCCGTGTCGGTAGTAGCACAATTTCACGGCCCAAACGGTAGGGTGCAGTACATACACCAGCAGACCGGTGCGCAAAGCGCACCCTACTAGAGCTGGGCAACAGAGCAGCAGTATGCCCACTCTTATTACGCTGGAACAGGAGAGAGTGAGTGAGAGTTTGTGAAAGCGGGACGGCTGTAGAGCTAATCGCGTAGGCTGGGCTGAGCCTGCGAAGCCCAGCGTCGCCTTGTTGGGCACTGCGTGCCCAACCTACCAAGCTTGGTCATCTCCGATCACTACCGTTATAGGCAGTCTGGCGTTTTGCTGTAGGGCAACTTGCGCGCTTACGGTTTGGCTAATGCTTATCCGTGGATTCAGGTTGTTATTTGTCTCTTCCCAAGGCTTGGCGTAAGCGCGAAACCGCCTGGCCATGAATCTGGGAGATACGCCCCTCCGTCAAGTTCAAAATTTCTCCGATTTCCCGAAGCGTTAATTCCTCATGGTAATATAAGGTCACCACGAGCCGCTCTCGTTCGGGCAGTCCTTCCATTGCGGCAGTCAGCTTTTCTATCAAATCCTTGTTCTCCAAAAAGGTGAGGGGATCTTGGAGGGAGTTCTGGAAAAATTCTTCTTGAGCCTTCTTCCACTCCTCTTCAGAAGCGAGCGACAGATCATCGAAGCTGAGAAGGGTCGCCTCATTAATTTTCTGGTCAACCCGGTAGTACTGCTTCAGAGAAACTCCCAGCTCTGCTGCCATCTCCTCGGCCGACGCCTCTCTTCCGAGTCGTCCGGTGAGACGACTACGGGCGACTGCAGCCTTGCGCCCCCAGGCTCGGACAGATCGGCTCACCCAGTCGAGTGAGCGAAGATACTCCATGATCTCGCCTTGAATACGGTAGCGGGCGTAGGTCTGAAACATACCGCGCTCAGGGTCATAACGCTCGATCGCCTCAAGCAAGCCCATGACCCCTGCCTGGACCAGGGATTCGAGGTCCATGCCAGAAGGGAGACGACGGTGAATCCGCTCAGCGAGCGTGCGAACAAGCGGGAGGAAGGATTCAACCAGCTCTTCTCGTTGCGTTCTGGAATCTTTCTGCTGCACTGAGTGTTTCCTGGGCTGAGGTTTCAGCCCAACGATCACCCGTGTCTCTTCTGTCGCTACCGTGGCCTGCAACATAAGTCATTTCCCTTTCCTCCTCCAGTTTCCTCCCCATCCTTCGCCTCTTCAGAGCCGAGCAAGAGCTATGCCGAAAAAAGGCAACCAGGGAAAGTGCGTATTCTTTAGGAATTTTTTGTCATCTCGCTTTCCACTTGGCAGCAATTGACACTTTGTGTCAGTTACTTGTCTGACAGGTGTCAATTTTTTGCCAGTATTTTTGCCCAATGAACTGAGCGAGATAGTCAAGACTCACTGCTCTCTTGCTCACCAGAAGAGTGGCCAGTTCTTTTCCAAGAATCATGCAGGATCGGTATTGGCCAAGCTAATCAGCCATGGTAACCCGCAGGACCTCTTCCAGGGTCGTGACCCCCTCGC